>JBILWQ010000348.1:0-3836 GCA_044369805.1 Phycisphaerales bacterium | reverse complement strand
TAATAGCACTCATCAGGCTCTAACCCCTTCCGCAAATCCTCACGACTCCAAGTGCAAGACCCTAAACTCGCGATCTCAATCCCTAACTCCTCTGTGATGATTTCCACCAACCGCCCTAACCATTTTTTGTAACGTTCATGAGGTGGTAGCGGCATTCTAATCTCCAAAACTCCATTGTCATAGGTCAAACGTTTACTAGGCTGTGCTTCCAAATCCCGCACCAAGGATTGATAGGTTTCCCAATGGATACCCTTTAAAATTATCTGCTCCCTTGGAGGACTCATTACTGCGGTCATAATCCAACTCCCTTTTAACTATAAAGACCAAGCTCTTTGAGATATCCCGCCATTTTTTGTCGCACCTCCGCTAGCTCCTTTTCTAATCCATCAATTTCCTGCTGCACCGCCGCAATATCGATCTCCTCCTCTTCCTCAAACGTATCCACATAAAGCGGAATATTCAAATTAAAATCATTTTCCTTAATCTCATCAACAGAAGCTAAATAGGCATACTTAGCCACATTCTGGCGATCCTTCCAAGTCTGGACGATCTTCTCAATATCTTGCGATCGCAAACGGTTCTGATTTTTGCCTTCCTCATAATCACGACTCGCATCAATAAAGAAAACCTTATCGTCATTCTTCACCTGATTAAAGAATAACAAAGCCGCAGGAATGCCAGTACCAAAAAATAAATTAGCAGGCAAACCCACCACACCCTCTAACAGGTTTTCTTCAATTAATTTTTGACGGATCTTACCTTCCGAGCTACCGCGAAATAACACCCCATGCGGCACAACCACACCAGCCCGTCCATCCGTCGCCGCCATCGACGCGATCATATGCAAAATAAACGCATAGTCACCCCGACTTTTTGGCGGTACTCCGCGATCGAAGCGCTTCCATTGATCATGTTCGGCTTTCTCGGCTCCCCACTTATCTAGCGAAAAAGGTGGATTTGCCACAACCACATTAAATTTTTCGAGAGCATCATCCTTAATCCGCTTAGGATTGCGAATCGTGTCCCCGCGCTCAGTTTCTGCACTATCAAACCCATGCAAAAACATATTCATCCGACAGAGCGCCCATGTCCCTGCATTCATTTCCTGCCCAAATAGCGCCACATTACCATCGCCAATCTCCTTCGCCGCCCTAATTAGCAATGAACCAGAGCCACAGCAAGGATCGTAAATGCGATCGCCTGCCTTAGGTGCGACAATTCGCGCTAACAAAGTCGAAACTTCTGGTGGGGTATAAAACTCCCCCCCCTTTTTGCCACTATCCGCCGCAAACTTACCAATTAGATACTCATAAGCATCACCAATCACATCACGGCTGCCCGTTTGCCCATCGCCTGTTTGTGATGGACGTAAATCCAACTGGCTAAAATCCTCTAATAAATGCTTAAGGCGATCGTTACGTTCCTTGGTTTCGCCAAAATTGGATTCACTATTAAAACTAATATTCCGAAATACCCCTTCCAACTTTTCCTTATTCGCATCTTCAATCGTCGCTAAGGCTTCATCAATTAATTCCCCAATCGATTTTTTCCCTCTCTGACTATCTCGTTGCTCATAGAGATAGTCAAAGTCAGCCTTTTCGGGAATATGAAAACGTTCTCGGCTCATCGCTCGTTCTACACGAGTTTCATCACCCTTATACTTTTGGCGATATTCTTCACGCTTGTCATTTCGCAGATCCGTCAAATACTTCAGAAATAGCATCACCAGTACATAGTCCTTGTACTGTGCGGGGTCGATCGTCCCCCGAAAGGTATCACAAGCCCTCCAAACAATTTTATTAATATCATCAGGTGTCATCTGTGCCATCGAATCTACTATCTCCTTAGTTATTACCAGTCTATTACCGAGTTACGGCTCGCATCGTTAAAACATCAATTAGTTTGCTTTTTTGTAGTTCAATTTTTTTTACAAGCTCCTGCTCTCGTCTACGCAATTCAGCAATCCTCGCGATTTGCCTTTGTTTATCTAGATTGGGCAATGCGATCGTAAATTTTCGACAATCACGTATGGAAATAAATTGAATATTTGTACCTTTACTCAACTCATTCTCTCGTCGTTTGCTGATATCGGGATGATTCCAATACCAAGCCAGATAATCACTATCCACCTTCTGCACATCGGGAGTTAAAATCGCTAAATGACCAACCGCCAAAGCACCGTTAGGAGGATCTCTAACTACCACAGCCCATGTCCGATTCCCGCGTAAAGGTAATAGTACATCACCAGATTTCAAAAGATATGGTTCGGGGTTTATATCAAAATGAATCTTCTCTAACTCATTCCAATTAATTTGAGCATCGTCTGTTAGGGAGTTCAACTGCACTGCACAATAATTAGAGTTATCTCTTGGCTCTATATCCTTAGCTGAACGATACTGATAGCCAGTTCGTAAATCTCCTAAATCTCCTAAATTTTCAAGTGCCTGACCAGTTTTCACAAATTAGTCCTGATTTTTTTTACATTTCATCTCATCATGTTTTTAAAATTGCCATAGGCAATTTTAAAAACCTAGAATCCTTGAACTACCTACTATATAATTACTATACAAAGAGCATCCAAGAATTCGTTTGATCTGATTGGTAGAGCGTCTTACACTGCCATGCAAGACGCTCAAGATACAGCAAAAAACAATTAAGCGGCGCAGCGATCTTCTAAAATGTCATGGAAGCAAGCAAGCCACTGCTGCCATTCATCAGCATATTCTTGGATCTCTTCTCCCAAAATTGGAATTACCTGTCCATTCCCAGAGCTATACATATAAGCCATAGCCATTCCATCAAGCGGCTCCATTTGTTCTGGACAAAGCGAAGCGATCGCATTAAAAGTAGTTAGATAAGCCACCGCTTGAATAATGCTGCCTCGCATATGCTCGATAGATTTTTCCTTGAGGCTGCCCTTTAGCTCTAGCAATACTCGCTTACCAGTAAATGGCGCTGCGGCAATTTCTACCACCAAATCCAACCGTCCCAGAAACTGTTGATCAAAATCAACCACAAACACCTCAGATAGAGTAACCCAATCTCCCGCATCATCTACCACCGCGATCGGTTCGGACGATTTTTGCAAGTATGGCAAGATCTGGTTTTCCAAAGCCTGTACATATCCTGCCATGTTCATGGGATATACACCTAGCGGCTTTCCTGCATTCCATTTCTCAAGCATCGAATGCCCAATATTACCCGCACTAATCGCCTCATTACGAATGCGATCGGCTTCTTCTTTGCCTACACGCGCCTCCCAATTCTTGATAACTTCTTGCGATCGCGGATCGAGAATTGGGGTTACAGCGGTCTTCACAGCCGAGAAACTATAAGCTCGAAGCGTTCGATCTTTAGGAGCATAATAGTAACGTCAGTTCGGGTTAAGCTGACAAATTTTAAAAGCCCAAAAGTAAAAGCCTTGCATAGCAAGGCTTTTACTTTTGGGCTTTGAGAGAGGGTTTGCGTAGCAAACCCTCTCTCAAAGCCCATTTCAAATTATCCCGAACTCACGTTAATAGTAAGGAGGGTAGCCATTTTGGGCACGTTGATATTCCAAGGTGTCAGAGCCATAACCCAAAACACGTCGTAGTTGATAATTGTTGGGCTTGCCGTAACGCAATGTAGGCACGTATAACCCAAAATTTTTACTTGTATTGTTACGCATTAGCTATCAAATATAAATTTACAACAGTAGAAAGATTACAACAAAAAAATCTACTTCCTTCAATATACTCAGGTCGCCTCATTCTGTCAACACAAATTTATAGCAGTATTCTCTCTACTGTTTTAAATATTGGGCAATAATTATCAATCTAAACTATCTAATTTTTCTC
>JBILWQ010000225.1:0-3845 GCA_044369805.1 Phycisphaerales bacterium | reverse complement strand
CCGAGCTCTCCACCGCGCCGGTCAGCGGGTAGCACCCCAGCGTGCGGAACCGCACGCGGCGCCGCTCGATGCGCTCGCCGGGCAGCAGCCGCATGCGGTCATCGTCGATCACCAGAAGCGTGCCGTCGCGGTCGACCACCGGACGTTCCTTCGCGAAGTAGAGCGGCACCACCGGAATGCCCTCGCGCAGCACGTAGCTCCAGATGTCGAGCTCGGTCCAGTTGGACAGCGGGAAGACGCGGATGCTCTCTCCAGGCTGCTTGCGGGCGTTGTACAGGTTCCACAGCTCGGGACGCTGGTTCTTCGGATCCCACGCGTGCGTCGCGGTGCGGAAGCTGAACACCCGTTCCTTCGCCCGGCTCTTCTCCTCGTCGCGGCGGGCGCCACCGAAGGCCAGGTCGAAGCGGTGCATGGAGAGCGCCTGCTTCAGCCCCACCGTCTTGGTGATGTCGGTGTGCAGCTGCGAGCCGTGGTCGAACGGGTTGATGTCGCGCTCGACCGCTTCGGGATTCACGTGCCGAAGCATGCGCATGCCGCTCGTGCGGGCCATCCATTCGCGGAAGAGGTACATCTCACGGAACTTCCAGCGGGTGTCGATGTGCAGCAGGGGGAAGGGCGGCGGGGCCGGAAAGAAGGCCTTCTGCGCCAGGTGCATCATGACCATGCTGTCCTTGCCCAGCGAGTGCAGCATGACGGGGTTCTCGCTCTCGGCCACCGCCTCGCGAATGATCTGGATGCTCTCGTCCTCGAGTCGATCAAGATGCGTGCGGGTGCTGCCGCGTGGTCGCGGCGGTGCAGGCGCCGGCTCCGGATCGAGCGTCGGGGGGTATGGCAGCATGTCCATCTGCACCCCGTTCGGAGGCCGGAGGCCGCGGCACATCCGGCACAGAGGGCCCGACGGGAAGATGGCGACCGTCTTGTCGACGTGCGTCGCAAGCTGCTCGAGCGCGTCGGCGACCGTGGCGCGGTCCGCCGCTTCGCCCTTCAGCGTCACCCAGAAGTGCGCCCCTCGAGCATCGTTGGCGACCACGCATGCGGCACCTGTGGGCAGGAAGTGGAGACGGGCAAGCAGCACCAGCCACCGCTTGCTCCGGGCTTCCTCGAGTTCCCAGTCGAGCAGCAGCCGGTTGAGGGGACGGGCGAACTCGTCGGTGAGATCCGACTCGCCGATGGATTCGGGAACCACGCCGAGGTCGCGCAGACGCCGCTCGGCCGTGCGCTTGCTCTCGCACAGGCCACGCTGCTTCAGGTGCAGGAACGCTCGCTCGGTGTCCCAGACCCCGTTTCCGTCGAGGCCCAGCAGGTCGGGAGCGGGATGGATGGCCTTCTTGCCCATGTGTCGCAAAATGCCTTGCAAGGCACAATATCGTCTAAAGGAGCATCTGCAACTTCCTGGTGTGCGGAATTGGATGTAAAGTCGCATGATGCGACACCAGCCTCCTGACGCCTCGACGCTGGCCTTTCTGGTCCAGCTCACCCGGAAGGCGGGCGACGCAGTGATGGCGGTCTACGACCGCCCCGGGAGCGGGGGCGTGCAGACCAAGGCCGACAACACGCCGCTGACCGAGGCCGACCTGGCTTCGCATCGCTGTCTCGTCGCGGGTCTGGAGGGCCTGCTGCCGGGGGTGCCGGTGGTCAGCGAGGAGGATGCCGACTCGCTCAGGCATCGCCGGCCAGAGGGTCGCTTCTGGCTGATCGACCCCCTCGACGGCACGAAGGAGTTCATCGCCCGCAACGGCGAATTCACCGTGAACGTCGCGCTGGTGCAGGACGGCCGGCCGGTGCTCGGGCTCGTGCACGCGCCCGTGCTCGACGAGCTGTTCGTCGGATCGTCCGCCGGCGCGCAGGTGCATCGCGGCGGCGCCGTGCACGCGATCTCGGTGCGGCTGCCGCCCCCGCGACCTCTGCGGGTCGTTGCGAGCAAGAGCCACATGAACGACGAGACCCGCGACTTCATCGCGGCGCTGGGGACGCACACGCTGGTGCAGGCAGGCAGCTCTCTCAAGTTCTGCCGCGTGGCCGAGGGTGCGGCGGATTGCTATCCGCGTCTTGGACCCACGGCCGAATGGGATACCGCGGCAGCGCAGGCCGTGGTGGAAGCCGCGGGTGGTTGCGTGACCACGCTCGATGGCCTGCCGCTCTCCTGCGGCAAGCCTGACCTGATCAACCCGCCCTTCGTGGCCTCGAGCAGGCCGTGGCGGCGGCTCGTGGGCGGCTGAGCGGAGCGGACGCATGGCCCTGCCGATCGATCCTGCCCTCGCCGTTGCCGGCGCCTGCACCGGACTGGTGGTCGGGCTCACCGGTGTCGGTGGCGGAGCCCTGATGACGCCCATTCTGCTTCTGTTCTTCGGTGTGCCTCCGGTGACCGCCGTGGCCACCGACCTGTGGTTCGCCGCCGTGACAAAGCTGGTCGCGGTGCCCTTGCATCAGCGGGGCGGCCAGGTGGACTGGCAGGTCGTGCGGCGCCTGTGGTTCGGAAGCCTGCCGGTGGCCCTCGCGGTGGTGGCGGTCGTCGCCATGGGTGGACAGGTGGAACGCATGGCGTGGCTGACACGAGCGATCGGGGTCGTGGTGCTGATCACCGCGATCGGGCTGGTCATCGGGCCTCGTCTGGCGTCCTGGGCCAGGTCCAGGCGGATCGGCGATCCGGAGCGGTTCAAGGCGAGGCAGCCGATGCTGACCGTGATGGCGGGTGGCATGCTGGGTGTTCTCGTGGCCTTGACCTCGGTAGGTGCGGGCGCGTTGGGCACCGTGCTGATGGTGGCGCTCTATCCCCTTCGCATGACCCCGCATCGACTGGTCGCCACCGATCTTGTGCATGCGATTCCGCTGGCCATGATCGCGGGATCGGGCTATCTGCTCTCGGGACTGGTCGATGGCGCCATGCTGGGCAGCATGCTGGTCGGTTCGGTGCCGGCGGTGGTGGTGGGCAGCCAGCTCGCACGCTGGTCCTCGCCCGCGCGACTTCGCGTGGCTCTGGCCGCGGTTCTGCTGCTGGCGGGTCTGCGGACGCTGGTCTGAACCGGTGTCTCAGCCCGTGGCGGCAGGCACGGCCGCGGCTGCACCCTGAAGGAACGTCACCCGGCCGGAATGGACGTCGTACATGCCGCCGGCGATGCCGATCTCGCCCCGATCGAGCATCTCGCGCAGCGTGGGGCTCTGCTCGCGGATCAGGCGCATCACGTTGCCCACGTTCAGCGAGGCCACCCGATCCACGAAGTCGGAGTTGCCCGAGGTCCTGTCCATGCGCTCCCGGGTCTCCAGGGCCACGGCCTCCCGCAGCGGATCGACCACGTGCGGCAGGTTCTGCAGGCCTGTGGCCTGGCGGACATCGGCCCCCTTGTGCACGAAGTCGCAGGCGGCCTTCACCGCACCGCAGCTGGTGTGCCCCAGCACCATGATCAGCTTCGCGCCTGCCACCTTGCAGGCGAACTCCATGCTGCCCAGGGCCTCGCGCGACACGATGTTGCCCGCCAGTCGGCAGCTGAACACGTCGCCGATGCCCAGGTCGAAGAGCATCTCCACGGGCGCACGGCTGTCGATGCAGCTGAGCACCACCGCCATGGGGTGCTGCCCCTCGCTGGTGGCGTCCACCTGCCGGGCCAGGTCACGGTGCAGGCGGCGACCGGAGACGAAACGTTCGTTGCCCTCGCGAAGCACGTGCAGCACGCGGTCGGGCGTGAGTCTGGACTGGACCTCGCGCGTGCTCACGTCCACGTACTGGATCCGGTCGCCGAGCTGGTAGCGATCCTGGAAGCCCATCAGGCTCACGCTCACGCCCCGTGCGGGGCCGGTCTCGTCGCGGAAGGCGCGGATCAGTCCCAGGATGTCGGGATCGATGTAGT
>JBILWQ010000025.1:0-13258 GCA_044369805.1 Phycisphaerales bacterium | reverse complement strand
GACCCATCGCCGCTGGCCAAGCTCATGGACGCGGCCACCTACGACGCCAAGCATGCCGCCCACTGAAGCGGCCGCCGCCTGTGGCGTGCGGCTGCGCGGGGTGCGGAAGACCTATCGGCAGGGCGATCGGCTGGTCGAGGCGCTGCGCGGCGTCGATCTGGAGATCCAGGGTCCGGGCTTCCACGCGATCATGGGACCTTCGGGCAGCGGCAAGAGCACGCTGCTGCACCTCCTGGCCGGCCTCGACGCCGCCGATGAAGGGACCATCGAGGTGGGCGGCGTGTCGCTGGGCGGCCTCGATGACGCGGCGCTCACGCTGCATCGGCGGCGGCGCAGCGGCGTGATCTTCCAGGGGTTCAACCTGCTGCCCACCCTGACGGCTCTCGAGAACGTCACGCTCCCGGCCACGCTGGACGGCTGCACGCACGCCGAGGCCGCGCCGCGGGCGGAGGCGCTGCTGCGGGAACTGGGCCTGGCCGACCGATTGACGCACCGACCCGATGCGCTCTCCGGAGGCGAGCAGCAGCGCGTGGCGATCGCGCGGGCGCTGCTCCAGGCGCCGCCCGTGCTGCTGGCCGACGAGCCCACCGGCAATCTCGACAGCCAGGCGAGTGACCGCCTCTGGCGCCTGCTGGCGGACGTGGCGCGGGAGCGGAGCATGCTGGTGGTGATGGTCACCCACGAACCGCTCGCGGCGGCGCACTGCGAGCGCGTCCATGTCCTGCGCGACGGCCGCCTGGCCGGGAGCTTCCATGTCGACGGCCTGGATCCGTCCCAGCTGGCGCTTCGCCTGTCGGACACTCTCCGCGCGGCGGTCTAGGTCGCTGCTGCTGGCGGTGGCCGTGGCGCTGGCTTCGGCGCTGGTCACCGCGGTGAGCAGTGGCATGCGCACCGGCCAGGTGAATCTGGAGGCCCGGCTGGAGCGCCTCATGGGCTCGGTGGATGCTCGACTGGTGCAGCAGACCGGCGCGCCCTTCGATGACGCCATTCTTCAGGAGGTGCGATCCTGGCCCGGCGTCCGCACGGTGCAGGGTCGGCTGAGCGGATCGCTCACGCTCATCCGAGCCGACGCGGGCACCGACGGTCAGGGTCGGATCCGCCGGACCACGGCGCAGGCCCGCGGCGTGGATGCCAGCGACGACCCGCGGCTGAAGGGACCCCCGCTCCGCGAGGGTCGGCCGCGGGCAGACCGCCTTGAGATCGTGCTTGATCCGCTCTCCGCCACGGCCCTGGCGGTCGGCGTGGGCGATCGGGTTCGCGTCACGCGTCTGGGCGAGCCGGTGGAACTGACGGTGTGCGGCATCTCGGATCGACCCATGCTCGGGGCCCTTCAACGGGCGTTCGTCGAGGTCGACCGTTCGCTCCTGGCCGAGCTCTCCGACAGGCCCAGCCTTCTCACGCAGGCCTCGATCGTGCTCGCGCCGGGCAACGATGTCGCGGCGTGGTGCCGTGACCAGGCCTCGCGCGTGCCCGAGGGTCTTCTTCTGGAGCCGGCCGAGATGGCCACCAGCGGCATGGATCGCCAGGTGGGTGCGGCGCGGCTGGGCTTCCTGCTGGCCTGCTCCATTGCCGTGCTCGCCGGGGCATTCATCGTCGGCGTGGGCATGACCACCTCGGTGGGTGAACTGGGCCGCGAACTGGCGCTCCTCCGCTGCCTGGGGGCATCGCGCGGGCAGCTCTTCGCGGGGCCGCTGCTGGCGGGAGCCACCCTGAGCCTCGCCGCCGCGCTGGCAGGCGTGCCGGTGGGTCTGGCCGGTGCCACCGCCGTGGCGTGGTGGTTCCGCGACAGCCTGCCCGTGGGGCTGGTCCCTTCCGGCGAGGGGATCCTGCTCGCGCTGACCGCGTCGCTCGCCAGTGGCGTGCTCGGTTCGGCACTGCCCGCATGGCAGGCGGCCTCCACGCAGCCACTGGCCGCCCTCCGAAGCCGTTCGCGACCGCCCGCCCGGCATGGCCCATGGGTCTGCCTGCTGGTTGGTGCGGCATTGGCGGCTGTCGAGGCGGTCATCGTCACGCACGTGCAGGATCCCCAGCGGAAGTTCTGGATGCACGCGCTGCTGGGTCTGGCGTGTGCCCACACGGGCTGGTTCCTGCTCTGCGTGCCGCTGCTTCGCATGGTCGCCACGGCCGTGGCCACACCCACCTCGCGCCTGCTTCGATTGCCTCCGGGACTGCTGCGAGGCAGCGTGGCCCGTGCGCCGTACCGGCTGGGACTCACGGCGGGCGCCCTCATGATGGGCCTGAGCGTGCTGGTCACCACCTGGAGCCACGGCGAAGGCATGCTTGGCGAGATCCGCTCTCGCATTCGCTTCGGCGACGCCTTCGCCATGAAGGTGAGCGGACTCTCGGCCGCGGAACAGGCCGCGCTGCGGGGTCTGCCTGGCGTGCGGCAGGCCGCCGCGGTGGGCTACCTGCCCCTCCGCGTCGGCGGGGACGCTGGACTGGGCATCCAGACCGTCGCCCCGCCAGGCGTGATCTGCGTGGGCTTCGAGCCCGACGCGTTCCTGGCCATGAACCGGCTCGAGTGGATCCAGGGCACGCCCGAATCGGCCCTGCCCCGACTGCGCGATGGCCGAGGCGCCCTGGTGGCGGAGCAGTTCCTCACCGCTCGCGGTCTGCAGGTGGGTGATCGCATCGAGTTGGTTGCACCGCGGTCCCGCGCATCCTTCGAGATCGTGGGGGTGGTGCGGAGCGCGGGGCTGGACATCGCCACGCAGGTCTTCGGCATCCGCAGCGTCTACATGGAGCATGCCATGAGCTGCGTCTTCCTGGACCTCGCCACGGTGGGCAGGCATTTCGGCGCGCGCGAAGCGGTGCTCATGCAGATGGAACTGGTCCCCGATCCCCTGCTCACCGACGACGCGATGTCCGACCGGGTCGCCGCTGCCGCACCGGGCGCCATCTTCGCCAGCGGTCGCGCGATTCGCGCCGCCATCGACGATGTCGGGCGACTGGTGCTTGGCGTGAGCGGAACCGTGGCCTTCGCGGCGCTGCTGGTGGCATCGCTCGGAGTGGGCAGCGTGATCTCCGCACAGGTCCAGGGGCGAAGGGGCGAACTGGGGGTGCTCCGCGCTGTTGGAGCGGCCCGCACACCCGTGGTCAGCCTGATCCTGGCCGAAGCGGGCGTGGTCGCCATGACCGCCGTGATCGCGGGGACCGGCCTGGGCTGGGAACTCGCCTGGGCGGGCCGGGTGCTCTTCGCCGACTTGGCTGGACTGCGTCTGGCCGCCATCTTCCCGCTGTGGGCCTGGCTGGCTGGATGCGGCGTTGTCATGCTGCTGTCCTGGGCCGCCGCCTGGCCCACGGTCCGCGGCCTGCTCCGACAGTCACCCCGCGAACTGCTCTCCCAGCCCGCCTGACGCCCACCGAGGAATCCGGGAATCGATCCGGATTCCATGATGGTTCGAGGCTCTGGATTGCGTTCCAGATTCCCGAGGGAGCTCTGGACTGCCTTTTGCAACGCAAATATTGCGTTGTTATTGGCCATTTTCGTCTTCCATGCCCGCCGAAGGGCATGCGAAGGAATTTTGCTTTGTTGTGAGGGACGCCAGACCCGCTTTTCGTTTCTAGGGGTGTCAGGACGTCTGCTGGAGACGGACTGACAGTTTCCACCCTGTCCGGAGTTCCCCAATGCCCCGTTCCCTTCCCGTCGTTCTCCTCGCCGCTACCGTCGCCGCTCCCGCCGCTGCCGATCTCTGGGTCGTCAGCAACGGCCAGGGCGATTTCGACTCGATCGCCGCCGCACTGCTCGATCAGCGGATCCGCAACGGAGACACCCTCCGAGTGCTCTCGGGCACCTACGGCGGCTTCGACACCGGCGAGCTGAACCTGACCATCGAGCCGGGCAACTCGCCTGGCATCGTCAACTTCACCGACGCGGTCCGCGTGCGAAGCAACTCCCAGGTCAACTTCGAGATCGGCGGCTACAACAGCGGCCTATCCGGAGGCAACCCGGAGTTCGACCAGTTCATCGTGGCCGGGAACGTCAACTTCGAGGGTCGGCTGGGCATCCGGCTGATCAACGGCTTCACCCCGAACTTTGGTGACAGCTGGAACCTGATCCAGGCCACCGGCTCGATCAACTTCTCCGGCCTGACCGACCTTCCCACGTTGGGAAATGGACTGAACTGGAGCATTCAGGTGGTCGCCGGTGCCAGTGAATTCGGCGGCTCCGGCAACAGCCTGGTGGCAAGCGTGGTGCCCGCCCCCGGTGCCGCCGCCCTCGTGGGCCTGGCTGGCCTGATCGGCAGCCGTCGGCGACGCTGAAACAGAACCCCCAAGCCAGCGACGGGATCGGCCCTTCCGGGCCTTTCCAGCGGGCCCGAGCCTGAGACCGTCGCTTCGCACGACCCCGCCTCCAGCAGCGGGGTCGTGCTGTCTTGAGGCATGGCGTTTCGCGACGCATTTCTCGAATTGCGTGAGGGGCGACCCGGGTGAAATGCGTTTGTCTGTCTGGAGGGAGGAGGCAACTCAGGCGCAAACCGTCGTCCGTTCCCTTTCGGACGCGATGACGGCATTCCAGGCGACCCTCGAGGCACAACCTCGGGGGTCGTTTTCTTGCGCGGCTCGCGAGGTCTAGTGGGCTGGGCCTGCTCAGAAGCCCATGGCCCGGGCAAGGAGCATGCCCACGCAGAGGCATGCGGTAGCCACGAGCAAGTTGGGCAGCAGTCGGGTTCTGGCTTCGTGCGGAGGCATGATGAATCTCCCGTGCAGAGGCGGACAAGCCACCCTGTCATGCCCTGCGCGAACACGCAAGCGAGCGGATCGCGGGTCTTGAAACTTCGACTGAATTCGGGTGGCTGAGGGTCCTAAAAGCAACCACGCGGCCCCGTCCCGGGGGCCGCGTGATTCGTGCTGCATTCCTGAATCGGCCTCCTTGGGGGGAGGCGAAGTTCCGCAGGCTCAGAGTCGCCGGCGTCGGCTGCCGATCAGGCCAGCCAGACCCACGAGGGCGGCGGCACCGGGGGTGGGCACCACGGTGACCACCAGACTGTTGCCGGAGCCACCGAATTCGCTGGCCCCGGGCACCACCTGGATGCTCCAGCTCAGGCCGCCCGGGAGGACGGGGAAACTGGTCGAACCCGTGTAGTTGATGGTGCCTCCCGACTGCACGATGGCCCAGGAATCGCCCAGATTCGGCGAGAAACCGTTGAACAGCGTGATCTCCAGATCACCAACCAGGTTCACGTTGCCGGACACGATGAACTGGTCGAACTCCGGAAGACCGCCAGACAGGCCGCTGCTGTAGCCGCCGATCTCGAAGTTGATCGAGGAGTTCTGGCGGAGGAACATGCTGCCGTACACGTCGACGATGCCGGGCGAGTTGCCTGGCTCGAACCGAAGGGCCTTCTCTCCCGAGTCGAAGCCGAGGTAACCGCCACTGAAGATGCGGATGGAGTCGCCGTTCTGGACGCGAGCGTCGGAGACGGCCGTGTGAATGTTGTAGAAGTCGTAGTTCGAGTCGCTGCCCACGGTCCACGTCATGCCTGCATGGGCGACGGGGGCAAGGGCCAGGGTGGCGAGCAGCACTGCGGAAGGGGAACGCAGCATGGGACACTCTCCGATGGAGGTCCGACCGGAGGAGTGCACATGCCGTTGACCATCAGGTGCGCAACACGCGATGGAACATCAGCAGCCACTCTGCCGTAGGACCAGAATTTGAAGTGAAGGGAACGAACGGGAAGAGGTGTGGGGAACACCTCTCAGAGCATGATGCCACGGAATCGCTCCTTGGCAAGTTCGGCCACAAGAAAAACCGTCGAAATTTCCACCGAGAAGCGATCCCGCTCAAGGATCCTGAAACCCGTGTTTTCGGTCCCTGGCGAGCCCCGAGCGGGGCAAGCACCCTAACTTTCCCCGCATGGCCCTTCGGCCCTTCCAGCTCCGATCAGGGTTCGCCCCCATGGGAGACCAACCTGCCGCGATCGGGCAGTTGTGCGTGGGCCTTGAGGAGGGGCGCCGGTGGCAGACCCTGCTCGGGGCCACGGGCACCGGCAAGACCTTCACCATCGCCAACGTGATCGAGCGGGTCGGGCGGCCGACGCTCGTCATCAGCCACAACAAGACGCTCGCGGCACAGCTGTACGAGGAGCTTCGGGAACTCTTCCCCGGGAACTCGGTCAACTACTTCGTCAGCTACTACGACTACTACCAGCCTGAGGCGTACATCCCGCAACGGGACATCTACATCGAGAAGGACGCCAGCCGGAACGACGACCTAGACCGGCTGCGGCTGGCCGCCACCAGTGCCCTGCTCAGTCGGCCCGACACGATCGTGGTGTCAAGCGTCAGTTGCCTCTATGGCCTCGGCAGTCCCGACGAGTACCGCAATCGGGTCATCCACCTTCACGTGGGGCAGCGGCTGGTCCGGAGGGACTTCTTCACGGCGCTCATCGCCATGCAGTACCAGCGAAACGAGGCGGCGCCGCAGCGCGGCAACTTCCGCGTTCGGGGCGACAGCATCGAGGTCTTCCCCGCCTACGAGCAGACGGCCCTGCGCATCGGGCTCTTTGGCGACGAGGTGGAACGCATCGAGGTGATCGACGCGACGAGCGGCGAACTGCTCTCCGAGGAACCCAAGGCGCTCATCTTCCCGGCGGTGCACTACGTGGCCCCCGACGAGGTTCGGGCGCAGGCCGAATCGCAGATCCGGGCCGATCTGGACGCCCGCGTGAACGAGCTGCGCGGCCAGGGCAAGCTGCTCGAGGCCCAGCGGCTGCTCGGGCGCGTGAAGTACGACCTGGAGATGATCCGGGAGACCGGTTTCTGCAGCGGGATCGAGAACTACAGCCGCTACTTCGACGGTCGCCAGCCAGGAGAACGGGCGTGGTGCCTGCTGGACTACTTCCGTGCCGCACCGGAGCGAGGCACCGACGACTGGCTGGTGGTGATCGACGAGAGCCATGTCACCCTGCCCCAGATCCGCGGCATGTACCACGGGGACCGCAAGCGCAAGGAGGTGCTGGTCGACCACGGCTTCCGCCTGCCCGCGGCGCTGGACAACCGGCCGCTGAAATTCGAGGAATTCGAGTCGCTCGTGCCGCAGTGCATCTTCGTGAGCGCCACCCCGGGCCCCTGGGAACTGCAGCGATGCGGCGGCGTGGTGGCGGAGCAGGTCATCCGTCCCACCGGCCTGGTCGACCCGCCCATCCTACTGCAGCCGGCACGGGAGCAGGTGGCGGATCTGGTGGAGCGCGCCCGGGAGCGGGCGGCCCTGGGCGAGCGAACACTGGTCACGGCCCTGACCAAGCGGTTGTGCGAGGACCTGACCACGCACCTGGACAAGAAGGGCCTGAAGGTGCGCTACCTGCACAGCGAGATCGAGACGCTGCAGCGCCTGGAGTTGCTGCGGGACCTGCGCGAGGGCGCGTTCGACGTGCTGGTGGGCGTGAACCTGCTGCGCGAGGGTCTGGACCTGCCGGAAGTGAGCCTGGTGTGCATCCTGGACGCCGACAAGCAGGGCTTCCTGCGGAGCACCAGCAGCCTGATCCAGACCATGGGCCGCGCTGCCCGCAACGCCAACGCCACCGCCGTGCTCTACGCCGACAAGGTCACGCCGGAGATGCAGGCGGCCATCGACGAGGTGAACCGCCGCCGCGCCAGGCAGCTGGCCTACAACGCCGAGCACGGGATCACGCCCGAGACGGTGCGGAAGTCGATCCGCCGCGGCATCGAGCAGGAACTGGCGGCCAACCGCGTGGTGCGCGAAGCCCGCGGGCGCGTCACGGAGAACGCCTTCGATCGCGACGAGCTGGTGGCCGAGCTGGAGCGGCAGATGCTCGAGGCCGCCGAGCGGCTCGAATTCGAGCGCGCTGCTGGATTCCGCGACCGTCTCGAGCGGGTCCGCGGGCTGCCGGAGAGCGCCGGCCTGGCCGACTTCACCGGTGATCACGAGTCGATCAAGCCCCAACGCAAGGCCGGCATGCCAGGAACGCGAGGCCGTCGCAGCAAGGGCGGACGCTGAAAAACACGAAGGCCCCGCAAGGGCGGGGCCTGGGACAGGCAAGGGGTCCGTTCAGTGGTGCAGTCGTGGAAGGCTCTCGCCGCGCGGCAATCGCATGCGGCGAGTCCGCTCGCGGAGCAAGGCCAACTCCGAGGCCGCCACGGGCTCGCGGTCGGGCCGAACCTCGCGCAGCGGCGAAGCCACCCGGACGGGCGGTTCAGCGATGGCCAGGTTGCCTTGGTCGTTCGACATGGGGGGTACGGTAGGCGAGTCTGTCGTTCAGCGGGCTGCCTGACGCCGGCACCCCACCTTTCGGATGGATGGAGCTTCAGTCTGCACCAAAGGCCTGATTCGGCCACTGGAAGCCAAGGGATCCGACGACTTCCCCGGCTTTCCGGACCCGAGGGGGAAGACAAGCACCCCGCGGGGTCCCTATAAACGGGGCTGTGGCCAAGCCGACACCAATCCCCGACCGCCTGATCCGGATCGAGGGGGCCCGTGAGCACAACCTCAAGGGAATCGGCCTGACCATTCCCCGGGACCGCCTGGTGGTCTTCACCGGCGTCTCCGGGAGCGGCAAGAGCAGCCTGGCCTTCGACACCATCTTCGCCGAGGGGCAACGCAAGTACATGGAGAGCCTCTCCGCGTACGCGCGGCAGTTCCTGAACCAGATGCGGAAGCCCGATGTGGAACGCATCGAGGGGCTGCCCCCGACCATCGCCATCGAGCAGCGAGGCGGCGGCCACACCCCGCGAAGCACCGTGGCCACCACCACCGAGATCTACGACTACATGCGTCTGCTGTGGGCGAGGTGCGGCACGCCGACCTGCTGGCACCGGGATGACAAGGGACATGTCTGCGGCCGATGCATCGAGGCGGGCAGCGCCTCGCAGATCACCGACGCGGTGCTGGAAGCCTTCGCAGGGCAGCGGGTCATGCTGGCTGCGCCCGTGGTTCGGGCCCGCAAGGGCTTTCACAAGGAGGTGGCCGAATCGCTTCAGCGTCAGGGCCTTGTGCGGGCGCGCGTGGATGGCCGTGTCGTCGACCTGCGCGAGGCCCTGAAAGCGGGCGGCGAGAACCCGCTGGGCCTGGGCCGCTACGAGCTGCACACCATCGAGGCGATCGTGGACCGGCTGGTGCCCGACGCCGGTGACCGCCAGCGACTCTCCGAGAGCGTGGAGACCTCGCTGCGGCTGGGCGAGGGCGCCTGCACCGTGCTGGTCGAGGATGGCGACACCTGGAAGGAGCACCGCTTCAGCGAGCGATTCGCCTGTCCGGACCACCCCGAATGCGCGCTGGAGGAACTGGAGCCCCGGCTCTTCTCCTTCAACTCGCCGCAGGGCGCGTGCCCGGACTGCGCGGGCCTGGGGCAGGTGCAGGAATTCGACCCCGGCCTGGTGGTGTCGGACCCCGACCTTGGCGTGGCCGAGGGCGCCATCGAACCGTGGCGCCGCAACGGCCGCCGCATGAACATCTACTACAGCCGCCTGCTCCGGGGCTTCTGCAAGTTCTTCGAGGTGCCCACGGACATGCCCTTCAGCCGGATGCCCCCCCGGGTGCGGCGGTACCTCATGGACGGCATCCCCGAGGAGGAGGAGGAGCGCCTCGGCGTGCGCTTCGAGGGCGTCATGCCCAACCTGAAGCGGCGCTACCAGGAAACGGAGAGCGAGTTCGTGAAGGAGCGGCTGCTTGCATACATGCACGCGGCTCCATGCCGGAGCTGTGGCGGAGCCCGCCTGCGGCCCGCGAGCCTGGCCGTGAAGGTGAAGGGCGGCGACCGCAACTGCAGCGTGGCCGAGGCGACCGCCATGAACGTGGAGCGTGCGGCTGCGTGGTTCGGATCGCTGCAGCTGACGAAGGCGCAGTCGAGGATCGCCGAGCCCATCCTGAAGGAGATCGGCGCAAGGCTGGGCTTCCTGCGCAGCGTGGGTCTGGAGTACCTCACGCTGGACCGGGCAAGCGGCACGCTCTCGGGCGGCGAGGCCCAGCGCATCCGTCTGGCCACGCAGGTGGGCAGCGGGCTGGTGGGCGTGTGCTACGTGCTCGACGAGCCGACCATCGGTCTGCACCAGCGCGACAACGACCGCCTGGTGGCCACGCTGAGGCGACTGAGCGACATCGGCAACACGGTCATCGTGGTCGAGCACGACGAGGACACCATCCGCGCCGCCGACCATGTGGTGGACGTGGGCCCAGGGCCGGGCCGTCATGGCGGCGCCATCGTGGCGCAGGGCACGCCGGATGAAGTGGCCGCCCATCCGACCAGCCTGACCGGCATGTACCTGCGGGGCGATCGCCGCATCGAGGTGCCCGCGAAGCGGCGGCCCGTGAGCGCGGATCGCGCCATCGTGGTCAAGGGCGCCCGCGAGAACAACCTCAAGGGCGTCGACGTGGCCTTCCCGCTCGGCGGCATCGTGTGCGTGACCGGCGTGAGCGGCAGCGGCAAGAGCACGCTGGTGAACGAGATCCTGCTCAAGTCGGCGCAGCGGTCCGTGCACGCGGCCAAGGTCACGCCCGGGGCACACGACCGCGTGACCGGCCTGAAGGGCATCGACCGCATCGTCGAGGTCGACCAGAGCCCGATCGGCCGAACCCCCCGCTCCAACCCGGCCACCTACACCGGCGTGTTCGACGACATCCGCAAGCTCTACGCGCAGGTGCCCGAGAGCCGCGCCCGCGGCTACGAGCCAGGTCGCTTCAGCTTCAACGTGAAGGGCGGCCGCTGCGAGACATGTCAGGGCCAGGGCGTGCGCAAGATCGAGATGCACTTCCTGCCGGACGTCTTCGTGGCCTGCGAGACCTGCAAGGGCACGCGATACGCCCGCGAGACGCTGGACATCCGCTTCAAGGGCCGAACCATCGCCGAGACGCTGGACATGACCGTGGAGGACGCGGTCGGCTTCTTCGACGCGCATCCCCGCATCCGTGACATGCTCGCCTGCGTGCGCGACGTGGGCCTGGGCTACATGCAGCTGGGCCAGGCCAGCACCACGCTCTCGGGCGGCGAGGCCCAGCGCGTGAAACTGGCCACCGAACTTGGCAACCGCTCCTCCGCCACCACGCTCTACGTGCTGGACGAGCCCACCACGGGCCTGCACTTCGACGACGTGCGCAAGCTTCTCGAGGTGCTGCAGCGTCTTGCCGATGGCGGCCACACGCTGGTGGTCATCGAGCACAATCTGGACGTGGTGAAGTGCGCCGACTGGATCGTGGACCTCGGACCCGAGGGCGGCGACCGGGGCGGCACGCTGGTGGCCTGCGGCACGCCCGAGGGCGTGGCACGGCACGCGACCAGCTTCACCGGGGCCTACCTAAAGCGCATGCTGCCCTCAGCCACCGAAGTCCGGCCCGCCCGTCGACGCGCCGCGGCGAAGCGCTGAGGGCCAGGACCCTACACTTCGCGGATGACCGAGGCCGACTACACCCTGGCGGTGCGGCGCATCGCCAATCCAGGCGACGCGAATCACCAGGGCACCATCTTCGGCGGCTTCATCCTGAGCCTGATCGACGAGGCTGCGTACCTGGAAGCGCGGCGGCACGGGGTGCACCGATGGGTCACCGTGTGCATGGACCGCGTGGACTTCAAGCACCCGGTTCGGGTGGGTGACACGCTCACCCTGATGACCCGCCCGACCGAGATGGGCCGCAGCAGCATCACCGTGCAGGTGAAGGTCCAGGCCACCCGCTGGCTTGGCGGTGCCACGCTGGAGGTGACGGAAGCCAGCGTGAAGATGGTGGCCGTGGACCGCGCCGGACGCTCGATCGACTTCCGAAGCCCGCCCACCGTGGTGGAGGAGAAGTGAGCGAAGCGCTCCGGATCGCCTGCCTCGTCTCGGGCGGCGGCCGCTCGGTGATGAACCTGCAGGACCGCATCGAGTCGGGGCGGCTGCCCGCTCGCATCGCGCTGGTGGCGGCCACGCGACCCGGGGTGGCCGCACTCGATCGCGCTCGCGGCCGCGGCCTTCCCGCCGCGGAGCTCGCGACCGAACCCCGGGCGACCCTCGACGACCGGCTGGACGACGCCCTGCAGACGGCTGGCGCCGAACTGGTGGTGCTGGCGGGCTACCTGCGTCTCTTCCGCTGTCGGAGCTGGGTCGACCGCTGCATCAACATCCATCCTGCGCTGCTGCCGCGCCATGGCGGCCGAGGCATGTGGGGCCATCATGTGCACCAGGCGGTGCTGGCGGCCGGCGACCGCCAGAGCGGCTGCACCGTGCACTGGGTCGACGACCGTTACGACCACGGCGAACCCATCCTCAGGCGAACCTGCCCGGTGCTGCCCTCCGACACGCCCGACACCCTGGCCGCCCGGGTGTTCGCCGAGGAGCTCGAGGCGCTTCCCGCAGCCATTCTCGAGATCGTGGCTTGGATGCGAGGGGGTGGTCCACGCCCGGGAACCGGCATGGCGGCGGGCACGAGCACGCGAACGGCGTGAATTCGGGCATGGATGAAACGCCTTCCTTGTGAAGGCTTCCGGCGAACCGTAGCCTGCAAGGGACGCAATCAGCGGCCATTCCCAAGGAGGTTTGCCATGCAGATCAACGTTTCCGGAAAGCACCTGCCCATCACCCCCGCCATCGAGGAGTACATCAAGGGCAAGTGCGGCCGACTTGAACGGCATTTCGACAAGATGCAGCGGGTCAGTTTCGTGCTCGAGAAGGATCCTCGACACGGCTTCCATGCGGAGCTCATCCTGGATGTGGAACACCACGAGGACTTCGTCTCCAACGCCCACCACGACGACCTGTACGCCGCCATCGACCTGGTCCTGGATCGCGGCGTCCGTCAGTTGACCGATCACAAGGACATGCTGCGAAACCGCAAGCACACGGGCAGCGAACGCCACGCCTGACCTGCGGGTCCCTCGCACACCCTGCCACCACCTCCATGAAGCTGAAGGAACTCATCGTCGAGAAGGCCATCCTGCCCACTCTCAAGGGAACCAAGCGCGACGAGTGCATCGGCGAACTGCTGGATGCGCTGGCCAAGGCCGGAGCCTTCAAGCCGGCGCTGCGGGCGGAGTTCCTGAAGGCGGTGGTGAAGCGCGAGAAGAAGGGCAGCACCGGCTTCGGCCACGGCATGGCGGTGCCGCACGTGAAGACACCCGAGGTGACGCGCTGCGTGGCCGCCGTGGGTCTGCATGCAGCCGGCATCGACTTCAACGCCCTGGACCGCCAGCCGGTGCACGCGGTGTTCCTGCTGCTGTCGCCGGAAGAGCAGCCCGAAGCCCACCTGGACGCCATGGAGAGCCTGTTCGGAACCCTGAGCCAGGAGCAGTTCCGCAAGTTCCTCAAGCAGGCGAAGACGGTGGCCGACGTG
>JBILWQ010000223.1:0-3870 GCA_044369805.1 Phycisphaerales bacterium | reverse complement strand
GTCCACGCGGCCCTGTCCGGAGACCGTGGTGTACCTGGCCGTGGCCTACGGACAGGGCCGCGTGGACCGGGCGCCCCTGCTGCAGGATGTCTGGGATCGACTGAAGGACCTCGGCGTGGCCGTGAACCTGGTCGGCAAGCCGAACGAGGGCGGATCGCCCGCGACGGCCGCCCCCTCGCCATGAGCCTGGCCTCCACCGGCCTCGACCCGGCCACCCGGGAACGACTCGAACGATCGCTCCGCGCACTGGAGAGCGACCGCCACCCCAACCTTCCCCTGCTTGCCGGCGTGGTGGTCAGCCTCATGCTGCACGGCACGCTGCTGGCGCCCCGGCTGCAGCGAATGCTCTCCGAGGGTCACGACGGCGTCGATCGCACGCGCCGTGCCGACTTCAGCGTGGAGAAGGAGATGGAGAAGCGCCAGGCCCGCACCGATGAGCAGAAGCGGGCCGAAGAGGATCTCCTGAAGCTTGGCATCGAGGACGGCACCACGCAGTCCACCATGACCTGGATCGGCTACAACGAATATCAGCAGCACCTGGCCCGACTGAGCGAGGTCGATCAGGCGGCATTCCGCGACACCGATCAGGGCGGACAACCCATGCCACAGGCCAGGCCCGCGCCGCCCATGGTGCCTCAGGTGCCTGCGCCCGCCGAGGCGGCGCCCGCCGCCCCCGATGCGCAGACCGCCGTGGCTGCGGAGCCCTCGCCTCCCCAGCCCATGCAGCCGCCCCAGCCTGCACGGCCCCCGCAGCCACCGCCCCCCGCACAGCGAGCGCCGGAGCCCGCCCGTCCCGCCGAGCCGCAGCCTCAGACGCCCGACCGTCGCGAGGAGACGCAGACCGCTCCGCCACCTCCGCCACCTCCGCCACCTCGCACCGCCGCGACCGAGGCGACGCCTCCCGACGCCAAGGCGATCCAGATCCCAGAGGCGAAGAAGACGCAGGTGGAGCCCACCATTCAGCCGGTGGACAAGGCTCCGGAGAATCCATCGGACCAGCCACCACCGCCCGACGCGAAGGACCTGAAGGACGAGAAGGAGATCAAGCCGGATCCCACGCCTCCCACGCAGGCCACGCCCCAGCCCCCGACGCCGCCGGCCAACCCCCAGCAGCCCACCGCACAGCCGAGCGATCCATCCCGGCCCCAACCCCCCAGCCCACCGCAGCAACCCGTGCCCCCCACGCAGGCGGCACCGGGCAAGACGCAGCCCTCGGCCTCGCCGGAGACCGGCCCCAGCCCAGATCCCAGCGCCCGGCCAGGCGCCAAGCCGGGACCCAAGGCCGACGGCGAACTGAGCGATCGCGAGAGCGACGCGACCAGCACCGTGAACGTGCCACCGAGCCAGTGGCGCACGGGCAAGCCGCTGGCGGCGAAGGGCCTGAAGGTGCTCACCAAGCGGCCCTTCTTCGACGAGCTCACCTCCGTCACCACCGCGCCGCGTGCGCCGCTGGCGCTGATCGAGTTCGACCGCGAGGGCAAGGCGGTCAACTGCACGCTGCTCGAGAGCTCCGGCTTCCCCAACGTGGACCAGCCGATCCTGGATTCGCTCTACGGATGGCGCGCCACGGGCAAGCAGCTCGAGAAGCTGCAGCCGGGCGAGACCGTGAAGTTCCGGATTCGCCTGCTGCTGAAGTGAGCCTCAGCCCAGGGCCCGCTGCATTCGATCGAGCAGCGCCCGGTCGCTGCGATCGTAGAAGAGTGGCGTGACGGTGATCGCCCCGCCGTAGAGCTGCTCCACGTCGCTGCCGTCGGCGGTGTGCGTGAACTCCATGCCATTGCCCGCGGGCCAGTAGTAGGTGCGGCCGTCGGGCGAGGTGCGCCGCTCGTAGCCGTCGATCCCCGCCGCCGTGTTCATGGGCACCACGCGGATGGGCGGCATGGCCGCGGTGACGGACTCGGTCGGGGGCACGTTGATGTTGATCACGCGGTGGGCATCGAGCACGCCCGCGGCGATCACGCGGTCGATGGCGTGACGGGCCATGAGAGCGGCGCGGCTGTAGTCGGCCTTGGCGCGGTCCGCCAGCATCAGGCTCACGGCGATCGCCGGCACGCCCAGGAACGCCGCTTCCATGGCCGCGGAGACCGTGCCCGAGTAGATCACGTTGATGCCCACGTTGGCCCCGTGATTCATGCCGCTGATCACCAGGTCGGGCCTCGTGCCGGCACCGTGCCGCTCGGGCCAGATCGCCCGAAGCGTCAGCTTCACGCAATCGGCGGGGGTGCCGTCGACCGCCACCCCATGGCCACCGAAGGCGAGCGGCGCCGTGCCGGTCATGAGCGCGCGGTGGAAGGTGATGCCGTGACTCTCGGCGCTCTGGCTGCTGGCGGGCGCCACCACCAGGCGTTCACCCAGACCCTCCGTTGCCGCGTGCATGGCGGCCAGTCCGGTGGCGAAGATGCCGTCGTCGTTGGTGTGCAGGATGCGCATGGTCAGGTTCCAGGTGTCGTGGCGTGTCCGTAGCGGCCCCCTGGCATGGGCGAGAGCACGTACTCGCGTCCACCCCATCGCACCGGTCGCCGGGCCACCAGGTCGGCCGCCCCCTCCAGGAAGGCGTGGGCCACCAGCCAGGCGCCCAGCGGATGAAAGACCGCGGCCATCGCCGGAGCCCTGCAGAGGGCGTGCAGGCCCATGGTCACGATCACGAAGGTGCCCACCGCAGCCGCACCCAGCCAAGCGGTGACCGCGGCCAGTGGCTCGAGCGAGCCCCCGCCCCAGGCCGAGCCGGCGGCCATGGCGGCCACGGAAGCCAGCGGCAGCAGCGCCCCCACCACCAGGCACTCCATGCCCAGCGCCCGCATGCGAGTCACGTCCCGTTCCGCGGCCTCGATGTAGATGCGCTTCCAGCCCGCGTGGAATTCCGCCATGCGCTCGTACATCTCCACGCTGAGCAGATGCTCGGCCGTGCAGAGTCCGCCGCGGCGGCCATGGTTCCGGACTCGATGCGCGAAGGCGATGTCCTCCAGCAGGTCATCCTTCACCGAGGCATGCCCTCCGATGCCCTCGTAGACGTTCCGCTCGAAGAGCATGAACTGGCCATTGGCGAAGGCCCGGGGACGGTCGGGATCGTTCACGCGCGGGATGGGATACATGCGCATGAGCATGAGGGCCGCCACCGGCTGCACCACGGCCTCGAACCAGTGCCGCACGCGGGGCGAGGCCAGCAGCGAGAGCAGCCCCAGGCCGCGCGCCTTCAGGATGGCCACGGTGGCCCGGAGCAGGTCGGGATGGAACTCCACGTCCGCGTCCGTGAACAGCAGCAGGTCGCCGGTGGCCACGCCGGCGCCCACGCGCGCCGCATTGCACTTGCCGGCCCAGTCGGCGGGGCAATCGCGATTCTCGATCAGCCGCAGACGGGGATCGGCCTCCGCCAGGGGTCGAAGCGCCGCCAGGGTGCCGTCGGAGCAGCGGTCCAGCACCACGATCACCTCGAGCGACGGCCAGTGGCTGGCCAGGATGCTCCCAACGGCTCGGGGCGCGTGCGCTTCCTCGTTGTGGGCTGGAATGATCACGCTCACCCGGGGTGCCGGATCCGGCACGGGAAGCGAGAGGCCCTGGGGCGCCCGGGGGATCCGGGGCATGTCGCGCAGCACCCGGACGGCCACCAGCAGCCACCAGCCGAGGCAACCTCCGGCGGCGGCCACGAGCATCCACAGCGCGACGAGTCGAAGGTCCATCCGTCGAGCGTAGCGGAACCGGGCTCCACTTCACGGTCCAGGGCGCGCCGGGCGATCGGCGATCTCGGAGCCCCGTGCCCCGCGGCTAGCATCGCGACCCCGTGTACGCCGTCCAACTGGCCAACCGCTACCTCACGAGCCGCATCATTCCCCTGATCGCGGTCGGCGCGGTGGCGCTGTGCGTGGCCCTGGT
>JBILWQ010000024.1:0-13383 GCA_044369805.1 Phycisphaerales bacterium | reverse complement strand
CACCGATACACTCTCCCGTGTCCGGGGGCATTCGTCCAGAGCCGGAGCGAACCCCATGGACCAAAAGACGGACCACACGCACTGCCGGAACCAGCAGGGCCACCTGCGGGCCGTGGTTCTCGCCCCCACCCCGGGGACTCGTGAGGTTCCCACCATCACCGAGGAGGTCGCGGCGGCCCTCGACGCCATGGGGGAATCTGCCCGCGGCCGATGCTTCATTCTCGATCTGAGCCAGGTCAGGTCGCTGACCAGCCTGGGACTGGGCATGTGCGTGAACCTGCGGAACCGGGCGGAGCATGCGGGGATGAGGCCCGTGCTCTTCGGGGCCTCGTCGGAGCTGCTGGAACTGCTTCGGCTGATGCGTCTGGACCGGCTTTTCACCCTGGCCGCCGACCAGCGGGGCCTGGAGAGGCTGCTGGCCTGACCCCTCGCCCCACCCCGCCGCCTCCCCTACCATCCCGACTCCCATGGGACTCGAAACCGCCCTTCCTGCCGACAGCGTGCTGACCACCCAGTTGCAGCGGGTGATCAACTGGGCCCGCCGCTCCAGCGTGTGGCCCATGCCCTTCGCCACCGCCTGCTGCGGCATCGAGCTCATGGCCACCGCCTGCAGCCGCTTCGATCTGGCCCGCTTCGGCGCCGAAGTGATGCGGTTCAGCCCGCGGCAGAGTGACCTGCTCATCGTGGCTGGCCGCGTGAGCGTGAAGACCTTGCCCGTGCTGCAGCGCATCTACATGCAGATGGCGGAACCCAAGTGGGTGATCAGCATGGGCGCATGCGCAAGCACTGGCGGCGTGTTCGACACCTACGCCGTGGTGCAGGGCGTGGACCAGTTCATCCCGGTCGACGTGTACGTGCCTGGCTGCCCGCCCCGCCCCGAGATGCTCATCGAGGGCATCATGGCGATCCAGCGGATGATCGACGGCGAGAACATCCCGCGCGATCCCCAGGGCAAGCGGCTGCCGCTGAACATCGCGGTGGCTCCCAACTACGAGCCCCGTCCCATGCCGGTGCCCGTCACGGTGGGCGCCTCGTGAGTCAGGCGGCCCCGGCGGCCGCCCTGCGTTCCGGAACGGCGCCCCCTTCCCCTTTCTGGCCATCCCCGCTCGTGCGGCTGTTCGTCATGCTGGCCGCGCTCTCGCTGGGTGCCCTGCTCTCGCTGCCGGGTCTGAAGCCCACGCCCGCCCGCACGGAACCCAATTTCTCCGCCCGGCGGGCCGCCGAGCGGGCTCGGCAGCTGCTGGGCGAGGGCCCCAGGCCCACCAGCAGCAACAACAACGTGTCGGCCGTGGAGCGGATGCGCGAGTGGTTCAGGGCCCGTGGCCTGGATGCGGAGATCCAGGAAGCCACCGTTCGCCTTCAGGGGAAGGACACCACCATCCGGAATCTGCTCGCGCGCCGAGCGGGCTCGAGCCCGGGGAAGGCGGTGCTGCTGGTCGCCCACCATGACACGGTGCCCGGCAGTCCCGGCGTGGGCGACAACACCATGGGTGTCGCGATCGCGCTGGAGGTGGCCGAATTCCTGCGGGACGGCGACTGGAAGGGCCGCGATGTCATCCTGCTGCTGACCGATGCCGAGGAGTCGGGACTCCGGGGGGCGGAACTCTTCGTCAACAACCATCGCTGGATGTCCGAGGTGGGCACGGTGATCAACGTGGACAGCAGGGGCAACGGTGGCCCTGCCCTGCTCCACGGGGTGGGCCCCGAGAGCGCCTACGTGCTCCGCGCCATCACGCCGAACCTGACGCGGGTGGTGGCCAACAGCCTCTTCGCCGAGGTCGCCGAGCATGCGCCAACCACCTCAGACTTTCTGGTGTTCCGCAGGGCCGGCATCCCGGGCCTGAACTTCGGGCTGATCCAGGGACTGGACCACTACCACGCCCCCAGCGACACCTGGGAGCAGGCGGATCTGGACGGGCTGCAGGATCTGGGCGACGCGGTGACCATGACGGTGTTCAGCCTGGCGCTGGACCCCGCGGATCGCGTGCCTTCCACGGGCAATGCCGTGTTCGTGGATGTGGGTGGAGGGCGGCTGGCCTGGTGGCCCGAGCGCACGGGCACCGTGGTCTCGTGCGGATGCCTGCTGGCGATCACGGCCATGGGCTGGCTTGGCGTTAAGCGAAGAAATGGGTCATCCATGCACGTTCTTTCCGCGGCGTGCCTGGCTGGCACATGCATGCTGGCCGCCGTGTCGGCCTGCTGGCTGCCGCTTCTCTCGCTGGAATGGCTGGGTGTGTTCGGCCCCTCCACGGTGGCCGCGGGTGGCACGGAGCTCGATGCCTATCGCCTCGCGTACTGGCCGGCCTCGGGACCTCTCTGGCAGGCCGCCACCATGCTTGCGGCCACCCTGGGATCCTCGCTGCTGGCTCTTCGGCTCCTTCGGAAGCTTGACGGCTGGGCTGCGACCTGCGGTGCATGGATGCCCGTGGCGGCGCTGACGGCCGGACTGGCCCTGCTCGTGCCAGGCGCCTCGGCACCCGTGCTTCCCATCCTGTTCTTCGGCACGCTCACCATGGGCACGGTGCTGTTCGGACTGGAACCGTCGAGCCGCCTGGGCGGACTGCTGCTGGCCGCCGTGCCCTCGCTGGTGGCGGGTTTCCTGCTGGCTCCGCTCGAGGTGCTGGGGTGGTCGGCCATCGGCCTGTCACTGCCCGCATTCACGGCGGGACGCGTGGCCGTGCTGGCGGGACTGGTGATCGCGATCGTCGGTCCCCGCGGGGAGGCTGGTCGCGCCTGAGGCCTGCTGTTCGCCGCGACGGAGGATGCGCTAGGCCAGCGAGCTCACGAAACTGGCCACGCGGGCGATCCCCGTTCGAAGCGTGTCCTCGCTGCAGGCGAAGCTGAATCGCACGCTGGTCGCGGCGCCGGCACCGAAGTCCTCGCCAGGCACCGCGGCCACGAGCGCCTCGTCGAGCAGCGCCTCGGTGAAGGCCTGCGCGGAATCGATGGTCCGGCCGGCCGGCGTGCGCAGGCCCATGCAGGCCCGCATGCACGCGAAGCTGTAGAAGGCCCCGCTGGGCGCCGTGGACCGCAGCCGCGGGATGGCCTGCAGCAGGCCGTGGATGATGCCGGCGCGCCGGGCGAACTCGCGCCGCATGGACTCCACGCCCTCGGCACCTCGCTCGAGCGCCTCCACGATGGCCGGCATGATGAAGGTCGGGATGCTGTTGGTGAGCTGGCCCTGGAGCTTGATGGCCTCTCGCGCGAAGCGGCCGCCGTCGCCTGGAGCCGCCAGGTAGCCCACGCGCCAGCCGGTCATGGCGTAGGCCTTGCTGAGGCCGTTGATGGTGATGGTGCGGTCGGCGATGCGGGGATCAGCCCCGGGACTCACGTGCCGCACCCCCGGCTCGATCTCCGGATAGATCAGCTTCTCGTAGATCTCGTCGCTGATCACCGCCACGTGAGGATGGGCGGCCAGCACCTCGAAGAGCCGCTCGAGCACCGCGGGCGGCTGCACCACGCCGCAGGGATTGCTGGGACTGTTCAGGATGATCGCGCGTGTGCGGGGCGAGATGGCACGCTCGATGGCCGCAGGGTCGATGCGGAATCCATCCTCCACGCTCGACGGTACCTCACGGCAGAAGCCGCCGAAGAGCTCCACGAGCGGGCGATAGCTGACCCACGCAGGCGTCGGCAGGATCACCTCGTCTCCGGTGCCGGGCTGCAGCAGGGTCTGCAGGGCGATGGCGATGGCGTGCTTGGCCCCCACCGTGATGGTGACATGCTCGGCCCGGCAGTCGATGCCGTTCTCGCGCCGCAGCTTGGCGGCGATCGCCTCGCGCGCAGCCTTGTCTCCCGGCGTGGGCGCGTAGCGCGTCAGGCCTGCGTCAAGGCCTCGCTTGGCGGCGTCACGGATGTGCGCGGGCGTGTCGAAGTCCGGCTCGCCCACGCCGAAGCTGATCACGGGCTTGCCCGAGGCCCTGAGCGAGGCGGCCTTCGCGGCCACCGCGAGGGTGGCGCTCTCCTTCATCCGGGCCACGGGTTCACCGATGTGCATGGGAGGAAGATAGCGGTCGGCGATGAGGCGGCCGCCGCTACACTCCCGCGATGCATTTCGATGCCCACCAGCCTGTCCTCGACGAGCTTGAGGCGCGGATCACCGCCATCCGCGACTCTCTTTGACTTCCCCAGGAAGATCGCGCAGCGCAACGAGATGGTGGACCGCATGGGGGCCGCGGACTTCTGGAACGACCCCAAGAACGCGCAGAAGGTGATCGCCGAACTGAAGGTGCTCCGCGCCCAGGTGGAGCCGCTCGAGGGGGTGATCAAGGACTTCGAGGATGCCGAGGTGGGCTACCAGCTGGCCAAGGAGGGTGGCGACGCCGACATGCTCGCGGAGGTCGACGAGAGCCTCTTCCGCCTGCAGTCGCGCATGGCCACCGTGGAGCGGCAGAGCCTGCTCAGCGGCAAGCATGACCACCGCAACTGCTTCGTGAGCATCCAGGCCGGCGCCGGCGGCGCCGAGGCCGAGGACTGGGCAGGCATGCTGGAACGCATGTACCTGTACTACTGGAACGAGATGGGCTGGAAGCTCGAGGAGATGCACCGCAGCCCTGGCGCCGAGGCCGGCGTGAGCGAGGTGAGCTACCTGCTGCAGGGACCCTTCGCGTTCGGCTACATGAGCTGCGAGCGCGGCGCGCATCGCCTGGCCCGCGTGAGCCCCTTCAACGCCGAAGGCAAGCGGCAGACCAGCTTCGCCACGGTGGAGGTGACGCCGGAGTTCGAGGAGACGGATCTGGAGATCCCGGCGAAGGACCTGGACATCGTGCCCTTCGTCCGCGCCAGCGGCCCCGGTGGCCAGAACGTGAACAAGGTGGCCACGGCCATCCGAGTCACGCACATCCCGACCGGCATCCAGGTGACCGCCAGCACCTTTCGTGACCAGCCGCAGAACCGCAAGCAGGCGCTCACCATCCTGCGCGGCAAGCTGGAGCAGCTCGAGGAGGAGCGACGCGCCGCCGAGATCGCCGCGGTGTCGGGCGGCAAGGTCACCCGCGACTGGGGCAACCAGATCCGCAGCTACGTCTTCTATGACAACCGCGTGAAGGATCACCGCACCGGCCACGAGACGGGCAACCCCCAGCACGTGCTCGACGGCCATGTGGCGGACTTCATCGACGCGGAACTGCAGCGTCGCCGCACCGAGCGCGAGCGCGGCGGCGGCAAGGGCTGACTCGGCATGGATGCGGCGGATCCCATCGTGGACCTGGGCCCCGATGCGTGGCGTGATCCGCGCCGCGCGGGTTCGCTCGAGTGGCTCTGCACCAACGGCATCGGCGGCTATGCCTGCGGCACGGCGGGCGGCCTGCTGCAGCGGCGCTGGCATGGCCTGCTGGTCGCGGCCACCGACGTGCCGGCCGGCCGCACCATGCTGGTGCCCAAGATCGAGATCTTCGCCACCGTGGCCGGCCGCGAGTGGTCCCTGACGGCCAACGAGTGGGCCGGCAGCGGCATCGATGCACCCGGCCTGGGTTGCCTGGTGCGGGTCCACATGGCCGGTTCCGTGGTGGTTCGGCACTGGCGATTCGGCGCCGCGCTGCTTGAGGAGCGGATCGCCATGGCCCGGGGCCGCAACGCCACAGCCGTGGTGCTCACCCTGCGCCGGGCGCCGGGGCCGGTGCAGCTGCGGGTGAAGGCGCTGGTGAACCGGCGACCGCATGACCAGCTCACGCGTCCGGGCAGTTGGAAGGCGGACATTGGGGTGGCCGCGCGCGGGCTCCAGGTGACCTTCGAAGGCTCCTCGGGCGAGGGCAGCCGGGTCTACCTGCAGGCGGACGGCGCGAAGGGCGTGCCCGATGGCACGTGGTACCGCGACTACCTGCTGCCGGTGGAGCGCGGCCTGGGCTACGACTGCATCGATGCCAGCGTCTGTGCCGGCGAACTGGAGCTCACGCTCCAGCCCGGGCGCAGCGCGGGCCTGACCGCGAGCACGCGCGGCGAACCCGCAGGCGAGGGCGATCGCATCGTGGCCGCGGCCCTGCGGCGCTCGCGACAGCTGCTTGCGCAGGCCGGGGCGGCGGGCGATCACTTCCGCTCGCGGCTGGTGCTTTCCGCGGACCAGTTCATCGTGGAGCGACCGTTGCCCGGCGGCCGGCGAGGCACCAGCGTGATCGCCGGGTATCCGTGGTTCGCCGACTGGAGCCGCGACGCGCTCATCTCGCTGCCGGGCCTGCTGCTCTCCACGGGTCGGCACGAGGAGGCGGCCTCGCTGCTGCGATCGCTGGCGGCGTTCCAGAAGGATGGCCTGCTGCCCAACCGCTTCCCCGCCCCGGGCGAGGCATGGATGGACAACAGCGTGGATGCCCCGCTGCTGCTGGCCGACGCGGCGCGGCGCACGGTCAACGTGACCCGAGACTTCGGGCTGGCACGGGATCTCTGGCCCACGCTGCAGGCGGTCGCGGACCACTTCACCGCGGGCACCGGACACGGCATCCGCGTGGATCCGGCCGATGGCCTGGTGAGCGCCGGCGAACCCGGTGTGCAGCTGACGTGGATGGACGCCAAGGTGCACGGGCGGGTGATCACGCCCCGCATGGGCAAGCCCGTGGAGATCAACGCGCTCTGGTGCGGCCTGCTCCAGACCATGGTCGAGTGGGGTGCGCGCCTCCGCCGCGACACCACGTGGCACGCGAAGGCGCTGGTGAAGGCGCGGCGCTCGTTCGGCCGGTTCCTGCGACCGGATGGTGATGGCCTGATGGACGTGCTCGATGGGCCCGAGGGCCACGAGGCCTGCCTGCGGCCCAACCAGCTCCTGGCGCTGACGGCCCCGCAGCCACTGGTCACCGCCGCAGCCGCTCGGAAAATGCTTGCCCGTGTGCACGACGAACTGCTCACCCCGTACGGTCTGCGCACGCTGGGGCCACGCGAGCCCGGCTACATCGGCCGATTCGAGGGACCCGTGGAGTCTCGCGATGCCGCCTATCACATGGGCACCGTGTGGCCGTGGCTGCTCGGGCCTCACGCCAACGCTGCGCGTCGCTTCGGCAGCGCCGCCGACATCGAATTCATGCGGCAGCCGTTCGTGCATCACCTGCGCGAGGGATGCGTGGGCCAGGTGTGCGAAGTGGCCGATGGCGACGCACCCCAGCGACCCGGCGGATGCTTCGCCCAGGCGTGGAGCGTGGCGGCCCTGCTCGATGATGGTGTGGGCCTGGATGCACCGGCTCGATCCGCGCGGTGACAAGTTCCGCCATTCGCGATTCATCTTTCGCTGAAACGCGGCGCCTCGTTTGAACCGCCTGGCACGATGTTTCCGATGCAGGCACCGTTAGACTGACGAAGCGCGGCGTCGCTGCGCCGTGAATCCAGTCGAAGGAGCAGCCGCGAGCGAGCCGCCATCCATCCTGCAGCGCGTGGCCGCCGGCGAGTCGGGCGCCATCAACGAGTGCCTGAAGCGGTTCCACGGGCTCGTGTGGTCGCTGGCCCGCCGCCTTGGCGGCCCAGCGTCGGACGCCGAGGACGCGGTGCAGGAGATCTTCATCGACCTGTGGCGAAGCGCTGGAAGGTTCGATCCGGGCATCGCCAGCGAGACCACGTTCGTGGCCATGATCGCGCGGCGCCGGTTGATCGACCGCGGTCGACGCCGCATGCGACGTCCGGAGTCGGCCATGATCGAGGAGACCGTCTCCGCGCCAGACCTGCCCTTCGATCCCGTGGAGATCGGCGAGGCGGCGCGGATCGCCGATGCCGCCATCAAGGAACTCCGCCCGGAACAGCAACGCGTGCTTCGCATGGCCATCCACCAGGGCTACAGCCATGAGCAGATCAGCACCGCCACCGGCCTGCCGCTGGGCACCGTGAAGACCCACGCCCGCCGGGGGCTGATCCGGTTGCGGCAGTCGCTGGCGGAATCGGGAATCGCCCCGGAGAACTTCCGGGTGCCGGGGCCGGACAGCCCCTCCGGGGACCGCAAGCCCGGTGACTGAAACGGCGGGCGGGGCTGGCGGTACAAATGGCCCCATGCTGACAGGCATCCTCGCCGGAACGGTCCTTCTCGCACCTCTGGCTCTCGCGGCCAACGATCCCACCCAGGCCCCGCCGGCGGCCATGCTCCGGTACCCGGACGTGGGATCCAGAGACATCGTCTTCACCTTTGGCGGCGACCTCTGGCTGGTGGACAAGGCCGGCGGCGTGGCACGACCGCTCACCTCGGCCCGCGGTCCCGAGAGCACGCCGAAGTTCTCGCCCGACGGCACGCGCGTGGCGTTCGTGGGCGGCTACGAGGGCAACCGCGACATCCACGTGATTCCAGTGGGTGGCGGCGAGCCCTTCCGCGTGACCCATCACCCCTCGGCGGAGAACCTGAACGACTGGACCGGCGACGCGCTGCTGTTCACCACCAGCGAACTCGGCGGACTGACCCGCCAGGCGCGACCCTTCCGAGTGCCCGCCGCGGGCGGCATGCCCGAGGCACTGCCCGTGCCCTACGGCGCCAATGCCGCCATCGATCGCACCGGCGAGTGGCTGGCCTACACGCCACACTCCATCGACTCGCGCACCTGGAAGCGCTATCGCGGTGGAATGGCCACCGACATCTGGCTGTACAACCTGAAATCGGGCGAGAGCCGCCGCGTGACCGACCACGAGGGCATCGACACCCTGCCCATGTGGCATGGCGGCACGCTCTACTACCTGAGCGACCAGGGCGAGGGACACAAGCTCAACGTGTTCCGCTTCGATCCGGCCAGCGGCACGCGCACGCAGGTGACCCGCTTCACCGACGAGGACGTGCGGTGGCCCAGCATTGGACCGGATGACGGCGGACCCGGCGAGATCGTCTTCCAGAAGGGCGACCGGCTCATGCTGCTCGACCTCGGCACTGCCCAGGCCCGCGAGGTGTCGGTGCGCATTCCCGGAGACCGGCCCCGCGTGGCCCAGCGGTCCGTGAACCAGGGCAAGAACATCTCGGACTGGTCGATCGGACCCTCGGGCGCCCGCGTGGTCGTGAGCGCCCGCGGCGACCTGTGGACATGCCCGGCCGAGAACGGCACGCCGCGCGCGATCACCGGCACGAGCGGCGTCTTCGAGCGCAGTCCGGCCTGGAGCCCCGATGGCAAGTGGATCGCCTTCTTCGACGACTCCACCGGCGAATACGAGCTGCACCTGGTGTCCACCGACGGCAAGGGCGAGCGCCGTCAGCTGACCAGTGACAGCGGCCCCTTCAAGAACGAGATCTTCTGGAGTCCCGACAGCAAGCGCGTGGCCTACGCGGACAAGACCGGATCGCTGTACCTGGTGAACCTGGAGGATGGCGCGCGGACCCTGGTCGACAAGGATCCCGCGGCACGCACGCTGCGGCCCAGTTTCACCAGGGATGGCGCCTGGCTGGCCTACGCCCGGGGCGAGGCGGACCGGCAGACCTCGGCCATCTGGCTGCACGAGGTGGCCACCGGCACCAAGACCCAGGTCACGGCGGGCATGTTCGGCGACTCGTGGCCCACCTTCGACCGCAAGGGCGACTACCTGGCGTTCGCCAGCGAGCGCCACTTCGAACCCACCTATGGAAGCGTGGACAGCACCTGGGTGTATGAGGACACGGATCAGCTCTTCCTGGTGCCGCTGCGCAAGGACGTGAAGCTGCCCTGGCCGCCCGAGAGCGACGAGGAGAAGCCCGCGGACGCGAAGAAGGATGACGCCGGAAAGGACGAGGGCAAGAAGGAGGAGAAGGACGCCAAGTCGGGCAAGGGCGATGACGGCGATGACGGCGATGACGACGATGACGACGATGACGACGACCAGGCCACCAAGAAGGACAAGCCGAAGGAGGATGTCGCGGCGAAGGACGCCAAGCCCGAGGCCGGCAAGGCCGCGGAGGCGAAGGGCGGCAACGACAAGAAGAAGGATCCGGAGCCAATCCGCATCGATCTCGATGGCTTCGAGGCGCGGGCCATCCAGCTGCCCACTAAGGCGGGCGGCTACGGACCCATCGCCTTCAACGACAAGGGCCAGCTCATCTACGCCCGCCAGGGTGATGGCATCAAGCTGCTCGACCTGACGGACAAGGAGAAGAAGGAGAAGAGCGTCACCGACGGCGGAAGCTTCGAGATGAGCGCCGATGGCAAGAAGCTGCTGGTGGGTCGCGGCAGCGGTGCCGTGGTCCTGGAGGCCGCCGCCGACGCGAAGGCCAAGACGGTGGTCACCAGCCCCATGGAGGCCACCATCGATCCGCGCGCCGAGTGGCGGCAGATCATCCTGGACTGCCACCGCATCACGCGCGACTGGTTCTACGACCCGGGCATGCACCAGGTCGACTGGAACGCCCAGCGTGACCGGGCCCTGAAGCTGCTCGAGAGCGCCAACAGCCGCGAGGACGTGAACTGGATCATCGCCGAGATGATCAGCGAGCTGAACGTGGGCCATGCGTACCTGCAGGGAACCGGCGACGTGGAGGGAGCGCCCAACGGCGGCGCAGGCATGCTCGGCGTGGAGTGGGCCATCGGCGCGGGCGAGGACGGCACGCGTGCCTACCGCTTCGAGCAGCTGGTGGAGGGCGCCCCGTGGGACGCGGACGCCCGCAACCCGCTTCGACAGGCCGGCGTGAAGCCCGGCGAATACCTGCTGGCGGTCAATGGCCGGTCCATGGACATGACCATGGATCCCTGGTCGGCATTCGAGGGCATGGAAGACAAGGTGGTCACGCTGACCGTGAGCGAGAAGCCCGTGCGCGACGGCACCGAGCGCGATGTGGTGGTGCGCACCCTGGGCAGCGAACAGCCGCTGCGCTACCGCGCCTGGATCGAGCGCAACCGGCAGCTGGTGGACCGGCTCAGCGAGGGCAGGGTGGGCTACGTGTACGTGCCCAACACCGGCGTGGATGGCCAGAACGACCTGGTGCGACAGTTCGTGAGCCAGCGGTTCAAGCCCGCGCTGCTGGTGGATGACCGCTGGAACGGTGGCGGCCAGATCCCCCACCGCTTCATCGAGCTCATGAACCGCCCCGCCACCAACGCGTGGGCGCGGCGCGATGCCACCGACTGGGAGTCACCCGACGACTCGCACCAGGGCCCCAAGGCCATGCTCATCAACGGTCTCGCCGGCTCGGGCGGCGACATGTTCCCGTGGCTCTTCCGACACAAGGGCATGGGCCCGCTCATCGGCACGCGCACGTGGGGCGGCCTGGTGGGCATCAGCGGCAACCCGGGCTTCATCGATGGCGGCAACATCAGCGTGCCCACCTTCGGCTTCTACAAGCTCGATGGCACGTGGGGCGTCGAGGGCCACGGCGTGGATCCCGACATCGAGGTGATCGACGATCCCGGCGTGATGAAGGGCGGCCTGGCCGCGGGCGGACGTGATCCGCAGATCGAGAAGGCTGTGGAGGTGCTGAAGAAGCAGCTGGCCGAGAAGCCCGCGAGCAAGCCCGTGCGTCCGCTACCGCCCGACCGCAGCGGCATGGGTGTGCCGGAGAAGGATCGGTAGGCGCGAGGGCAGGCCCGACAAATCTCAGGTTTGGGCTTGAACAACTCGGCCCTCGAGATATCTTGACGTCTCCGAGGAACCCCATGCCAGCGTTCCGGATCTCCACGTTCATCGTCGCTCGCTGTCCCCTTCTGATGGTGGTCAACTGCAACATGGGTGTGCTGCCTCTCGCCCATGGAGCATGCCCATGACATCAGCATCGCGACGAACTTCGATGGGCACCGCAATGCTCGGGCTCCAATCCGCCCTGTTCGCCGCTTTGGCTTCCGCTGCCATGGCTGGCGAGCAGCAGGTGGCATACTGGGGCAGCAATACGTGGGGAGAAACCTCGCCACCTTCATCGTTGGGTGCCGTGCTTCAGATCTCCCCGGGTTATGAGCACACCGTGGCCTTGAAAGCAGATGGCACGGTGGCATGCTGGGGGTACTTCGCCTCAGTGAACGTACCCGCCGGCCTCTCCGGCGTGAGCCGGATCGCGACGGCCTATTGGCATTCGATGGCCCTCAAGAGCGACGGTACGGTCCGCTGCTGGGGTGAAAACGGCGATGGGCAGTGCAACGTGCCTGCGGGTCTTTCAGGCGTGTCCCAGATCGCGACGGGTGGCTACCACTCGGTCGTGATCCGGACCGATGGCACGATGGCGTGCTGGGGATGGAACGGCTACGGTCAACTTGGCATCCGGTCGGGTGTCTCGAAGATCTCGGCGGGGTACGCACACAACATCGCTCTTCGACCCGATGGCTCCCTCACGTGCTGGGGCTGGAACGACAGCGGGCAATGCAATGAGCCGATCGGCCTCTCAGGAGTGGCCTCCATCGCGGCTGGCTGGAATCACAGCCTCGCCCTGCGATCCGATGGCAGTCTGGCCGCCTGGGGCCGGAACGACTACGGACAGATGAGCATTCCCGCAAACCTCGGCCCCGTAACGGCCATCGCCGCCGGGCCCTGGTATAGCGGTGCGATCAAGGCTGATGGGACCATCCGCTTCTGGGGCAGAAACGATTCGGGTCAGTCCAATGCGCCCGTCAGCGTGACGCGAGCAAGCATGATCGCCTGCGGCGGCACGCATGCCGTTGCGATCCACACGGTCGTCCCTCCATGTCCCGCGGATCTTGACACGACGGGTGTCGTGGATTCCGCGGATATCGCGATTCTGCTGCTGCGATTCGGACGCTCCGGCATCGGCGATCTTGATGCGGACGGAGAGGTGTCGGCCGCCGACATCTCGGTCGTGCTGCTTGCATTCGGGACCTGCCCTGACTGATCCGCTGGTCACCGAGCCCGCGCGGGCACCAGTATTTGCGACGTCTTCCGGATCAGCGACACCGAAGAACGACGTGCGGCGCACATTGGGCGCTTGAAGCACAACACCCTCATTGCCTGCGCCGCGCTGACTTTCACCCTCCCCGCCTGCAAGGAGAAGTCGAGCACGCCGCCGCCCTCGAAGATGGAGAAGGAAGCCGCTCCCGCCGCCGAGTCCGCCAAGAAGACCGTGGACAAGGCTGCCGAGAAGGGAGCCGAGAAGGCCGCGGACGCCATGAACAAGCAGCCCTGACCGCGACTCGGCCGGGGGCACCTCAGGGCCTCAGGTCTTGACCGAAGCCGTTCCGCTCCGAGGTTTCGGCCGTTTCCATGGCCCTGATCACGCGGCGGCCCAGCGCCGGATTCCCATGAATCCGCGGAGATTCCCTTTGTCCGCGGAGCTCATCCGTGGCAATCTGTGGGATCCCGCCATGAAGACCCCCGCCCGATCGTTCGTGCCCGCCGCCCTGCTTTCGATGGCCCCCTGCCAGTTCTGCCTCGCCCAGGGCGTGGTGACCGCCTGGGGCTCGAACCTGTATGGCCAGACCAATGTGCCCAGCACGCTCGCGGGTGTGGCACAATCGGCTGGCGGCGGCTGGCACACCGTGGTGGTGAAGGGCGACGGCTCGGTGCTGGCGTGGGGTCACAACAACTATGGGCAGA
>JBILWQ010000220.1:0-3920 GCA_044369805.1 Phycisphaerales bacterium | reverse complement strand
CAAGTTCCTTGCGCAGCCGCTCCGCCACGCGCGAGGCGGCATCCATGATCCGCAGCACGGCCTGCGACGCCCCAAGCAGGCCCGCCCCGCCGCGATCGATGCAGGCCTCCAGTTCGGATTCCGTGCGCGGCCACGCACCCTCGCCCACGCAGGCGATCTGCACCGAACGCATGGCCGCCGCATGCACCAGCCCCGCCGGTGCGCCCAGGCCTCGAGCGCTCCACTGCAGCGGCTGGAATCCCGGATCGAAGTCCAGATGGTGCCGCACCCGGCTGCGGAGCCGGGCGTGCATCCACTGCAGCGTGGCCGCCTCGAGCCGCGCCACCGCCTCAAGTTCGGTGCCGCTCCAGGCGCTCCGCACGCCGTCGCTCGATGCGTCGAGCGTGCCCCAGACCCGCATCACACCCAGCGGATGAGGTACCTCCAGCTGCACGGGAAGCGTTGGCGCGATGGCCGGCCAGGCCTCAAGGACCTTGCCGCACCAGCGGCCCTGATCGAACTCGGTCATGAGGGACTGCCGCGCGGTCGCCAGCTCTCCGGCCAGTTCACGGCGGATTCGATCAAGGTCACGACCCTCCTCCCGCACGCGGTCGCCGTGCATCACTCGAACACGCGGCAGCAGGTGCTCAGGCACTGCCCGCATGTCGAAATCGGCGACCGAGATGTCCAGCCCCGATGCCGTGGCCAGATGGGCCGCCAGCAGTGCGCGAAGCGGGCCATCGGGGGGCTGGTGAGCCTGCAGAAAGCCCTCGCAGAACTCCTCGACCGGCTGGAACCGGGCCCGCACGCGCTTGGGCAATGAGCGGACGATCGCCTGCACAAGTTCGCCGCGGCGACCAGGGACCGACCACTCCAGCAGTCCCGCATCCACGTCGCCCAGCGCGACAAGCGGCACGGTCACGGTCATGCCGTCATCCGGGGTTCCGGGCGCGTGCCGGTAGACCACCGGCAACTCGCCCACGGGCGTCACCAGCTGCCTCGGGAAGGCCTCGTCGTCGGTCATGTCGGTGACCAGATCGCTTCGCTGCATCAGCAGCAGGCAGGGCTGCCGGGCCTCGGCCTGACGGCGCCACCGCTCGAAGTCCGGACGGCTGTGCACCTGGGCGGGCACGCGAGCGTCGTAGAAGGCGTAGGCGGACTCGGCGTCCGCAAGCAGGTCGCTGCGACGACGCGCCTGGGCCCAGGCCTCGGCCTGGTCGCGGACGATTCGGTTGGCCGCCAGGAACGCGGCCTCCACCCCGAACTGCTCGTCCACCAGCGCGCTGCGGATGAAGACCACCCGAGCCTCCGCCGGGTTCACCGGCCCGAATGGCACGCGGCGTCGCTCGACCAGGTCGAGCTGGCCCATGCTCACTCGTTCCCACGCGGCCACCTGCCCCGTCTCGCGAACCCAGTGGGGCTCGCTCAGCGTGCGCTTGATCAGGTGCGGAGCGGCACGCTCCACCCAGGTGGGCTGGATGCGGGCCACAACGCGCGCCTGCCTGCGGCCCGTGTCGACCACCTCCAGGGCCACCACCCACGGCGGCTGACTGCGCGCCAGGCCACTGCGGGGGTGCAGCGAGAAGGTGCTGCCATCGGCCAGCCGGTACAGGCCATCGCGGCCCTTCAGGGCGACCTGCGAGGCATAGCCCGCGAGCACCGCCCGATGCACCGCCGAGGCTCGCCACACGGCATGTCCTGGGCCTGGATCAAGGTCCAGCCGCTCGCGCAGCAGTCGATCGAGCTGTCGCCGAACATCCGTCCACTCACGCAGTCGGCGGTGCGAGAGATGACGCTCGCGGCACCACCGCTTCAGCGCCGAGGCCCCCAGCGTTCCCTGCGCCTCCTGCCAGGCCCGCCAGAGCCGAAGGGCACCGATCAGGTCGCCCTCCCCATCGCGGAAGGGCTGGTGCGCCAGGTCCGCCTCCTGCGCCTTCTCGGGTGGGCGCTCTCGCGGATCGACCGAGCTCAGCCATGCGGCCAGCGTCAGGGCCGCGGCGCCGCACTCCAGCCGCACCCCCTCCAGCAGCACGCGAGCCACGCGCGGGTCGACCGGAAGTCGGGCCATCTGGCGGCCCAGTCGCGTGAGTTCACCGCGACCACCCACGGCGCCGATCTCGCGAAGGGTCTCCTCGGCCTCATGCAGCCGGCGCTCACCCGGCGGGTCGATGAAGGGAAACCTCGCCGGATCGCCCAGGCCCAGGTCCTTCATGCGAAGAACCACGCCGGCCAGGTTCGATCGCAGGATCTCGGGCGGCACGGCATCGGCGCGGGCGGCGAAGTCGGCTTCATCGAAGAGCCGCACGCACACGCCGGGCGCCACGCGACCCGCCCGGCCCTTGCGCTGCTCGAGCGAGGCCCGTGCCGCGGACTCGACCAGCAGCCGCTGCACGCGGCTCTTGCTGCTCCAGCGACTCAGGCGGACCAGACCCGCATCCACCACCCATCGGATGCCCGGCACGGTCAGGCTGGTCTCCGCCACGTTGGTGGCCACGGTCACGCGGCGGCGCGGGCCCGAGGCCATGACGCGGTCCTGCTCGGCATCGCCCAGGCGACCAAAGAGCGGAAGCACATCCACCTCGCGGCACGCGGCGCGGCCTCGCAGCGTCTCCACCGTCTCCATGATCTCGCGCTCACCAGGCAGGAACACCAGCACATCGCCGGGACCCTCCTGCAGGCACGCTTCCACGGCGTCGGCCACGACCTGCGGATCGGCGGGCTCACCCTCGGCGGGCGCACGCCACCGCACCTCGACCGGGAAGAGCCGGCCGGGAATGTTCAGCACCGGGGCATCGCCGAACGCCGCAGCCAGCCGCTCGGCCTCCATGGTGGCGCTGGCCAGCACCAGCCGAAGCTCGGGCCTGCGCGAAAGGATGCCCCGCAGCGAGCCCAGCAGGAAATCCACGTTCAGGCTGCGCTCGTGCACCTCGTCGATCACGATGGCGTCGTAGCGGCGCAGCAGGCGATCCTGAGCCAGCTGGGCCAGCAGCACGCCGTCGGTCAGCACGCGAAGTCGCGTGGTCTGGTCGCTTCGGTCGTCGAACCGCACCTGGCAACCCACCACGGTGCCCAGCGGCACACCCAGTTCGCTGGCGATGCGGGCGGCGGTGGCGCGGGCGGCCAGCCGCCGCGGCTGCGTGTGGGCGATCTCGCCTGCCACCCCGTAGCCCAGCTCGAGCAGCATCTTGGGCAACTGGGTGGTCTTGCCGCTGCCGGTGTCGGCCTGCACCACCACAACCTGATGGGCCCGGACGGCGTCCATGATCTCCTGCCGACGGGCCGCCACGGGCAATTCGGCCGGATAACGCGGCTCGACCGCCGCGGCCGCGCGGATCGCTCGCCTTCGCTCGTGAGCCTCGCTCACCCGTGCCTGGGACATGGCCGGATGCTAGGGGTGCGGGGAAATGATGCGCGAGGTCGCCACAGTCATCAGCAATGCCGCGACGCAATCGCCCTAGGCCGATGGCCCGCCGATGTCGCTGAGGACTGGCTCACTGGCCTTGCTGCCGGGCGCACGCGATGTCTTTGGAGGAGCTCAGGGACAGTCGCCGAAGGCCAGAAGCACCTCGGCAAGATCTCCGCCATCCACCTCCCCGGTTCCGTCCAGGTCGGCCGCACAGCCCTGGCAGGCGCCGAAACTCACCAGCAGGCTGCCGATGTCGGCGGCCTCGACGACGCCGTTGCCATCCAGATCGGCGCGGCATGCGAAGGCAGGGACGAGGAGTTGAACATCAAAGGTTCCAGACCCTCCCGAGCACCCAGAACCAGACCCGCCATCGCTGAACGAAACCGAAAGACGGTAGGTTCCTTCCCACAGCACCAACGTTGCATCCCATGGCCGGTCGTGGTAGAGCAAAACAATCAGCGTCTCGTCAGGGTCGCCGATGCGAGTGAGCCGGAACTCGCCCCACGAGTTGTAACCGTAGAAACCCGAGAGCGCA
>JBILWQ010000023.1:0-13435 GCA_044369805.1 Phycisphaerales bacterium | reverse complement strand
TGATGACCTGGATCTTGTTGGCACCGCCGTTGTCCAGAATGACATCGAACTCGGTCTGGGCCGCAGCAGCCGCGGCGCCGCCGCCAGCCGCGCCACCTGCCGCCGCCACCATCACGGCGCCGCCAGCGGCCGGCTCGATGCCGTACTTGCTCTTCATGTAATCGGCCAGGTCGACAGCCTCCTTCAGGGTCAGGCTGGCGATCTCGTCGCCGATCTTGGTCACCTTCGCGTCGAACGTCTTGGTCTCGTCGGACATGTCTCAAACTCCTGTGCCTTTCCCGAGAGGCGCCGGACCTTCCGGCGTTTGACCCGAATGGGCCTGTCAGGACAAGGTCGAAAAGGTTCGTGAATCGCGGGTCAGGCGCGGGCGGCGACGGTCTCGCCGGCCTCGAGCTTCCGCTGGATCTCCTTGACGATGCCGAGCACGCGCCCGGCCGGTCCCTTGACCGCGCCCACAACGTTGCGGGCGGGCGACAGCGCCAGGGTGATGACCTTGGCCTGCGCCTCCTCGCGGGTGGGGTACTTGCTCAGCGCCTCGACGCCGGCCTTGCCCTCGAAGGTGATGCCATCGAGGATGGCGGCCTTGAACTGCAGGGCCTCCTTGTCCTTGGCCCACTCGACGATCTCGCGAGCCACGGCGACCACGCTGTCGCCGCCGTAGACCAGGGCGCTGGGACCGCTGAGCCACTTGGAGAGACCCTCGAGCGGGGTTCCCTGGAAGGCCTTGCGGGCCAGGGTGTTCTTCACCACCGTGACACGGATCTTCTTGCCCACCATCTCGGTGCGCATGCGGTTGTTGGTGCCCGCGTCCATGCCGCGGATCTCGACCAGCACGCCGCCCTCGACGCCGGTGAAGCGCGACGAGTAGTCGCGGACGATCATCTGCTTGATTGGCTTGCTCATGGCTGTGCTCCGTTTCTCAGGCGACCACCTGCACGCCGGGACTCATGGCGGCGCTGATGACGCACTTCTTCAGGTAGGTGCCCTTCACGCTGGCCGGGCGGGCCTTCTCGATGATGGCGATGAAGTGGGAGAGGTTCGCGACCAGCTGCTCGTCGCTGAAGCTCATCTTTCCGATGACGCAGTGCACGTTGCCACCGTCGTCGTTGCGGTACTCCTGCTTGCCGGCGCCGTACTCCTTCACCGCCCCGATCACGTCGGGGGTGACGGTGCCGGCCTTGGGGCTGGGCATGAGTCCCTTGGGACCCAGCACCTTGCCCAGCTTGCTGACGAACCGCATCATGTCCGGGCTGGCCACGGCCACATCGAAATCCATCCAGCCGCCCTCGATCTTGGCGACCAGCTCCTCGGAGCCCGCCTCGATGGCACCGGCGGCCTTGGCCGCGGCCACCTTGTCGCTGGCACAGAAGCAGACCACTCGGGCACTGCGGCCGATTCCGTGGGGCATGGCGATGGAGCCGCGAAGGGCCTGGTCGGCGGCCTTGGGATCGATGCCCAGGTTCACGACCGCGTTCACGGTCTGGTCGAACTTGGGGGCCTTGAACCCACGCAGGGCCTTGATCGCCTCGGCGGGGGCCAGCGGGGTCTTGGGCCGCTTCTCCAGGCTGGCGCGCATGCGCTTGCCGAAGTGGCGGAGGGGATTGGACTTCGTTCGGGTCGCGATGCTCATGTTCAGGCCTCCACCGTCACGCCCATGCTTCGGGCCGTGCCTTCGACGATCCGCATGGCGCTGTCCACGCTGGCGGTGTTCAGGTCCTTCAGCTTCTCCTCGGCGATCTTGCGGACCTGGGCCTTGGTCAGCTTGCCCACCTTCACGGTGTTCGGCTGGCCCGATCCCTTCTCGATCTTCAGGGCCGCGGCGATCATCACGCTCACGGGGCTCGACTTGATCTCGAGCTCGAAGGTGCGATCGGCGAAGACCGTGACCACGCAGCCGACCACGCGGCCGTTGAGTTCACGGGTCTTCTCGTTGAACTGCGTGATGAACTGGCCCGGGTTCACGCCATTGGCGCCAAGCACCGGTCCCAGCGGCGGGGCCGGGGTGGCCTTCCCACCGGGGGCCATGATCTTGAAAACCTTCGCGACCTTCTTGGCCATGGTTCGTACCTCCCACGATGCGGGTCTCCACCGAGGAGACATGCCGGCTCAGCCACGAGTCCGGCGCCGCGCCGTAGTTCAAGCGGCGTGCGATGTCGAGCTCAGGAATGTAGCCAAGCCCACGAAGCCATGCAAGCCGCTGTCGATCGCGGGCCGCAAGGTTCCCGGACGCAGCCGCTCAGGTGCCGAACTGCAGCAGGATCATGCCGATGTCGCCGGCGTCCACGCCACCGCTGGCATCGAAGTCGCCGGGGCAGGTGCAGGGGCCCTGACCAATGCCTTGTTCGCCCAGTTCCCCGCCGTAGCAGGGGACGCCCAGTGAGCAATCCTGTCCGAACTGCAGCAGAAGCGCGGCGATGTCACCGGCATCGATGATGATGGAGTCATCCAGGTCGTACACCACGCCACCCTGTGAGAGGTTGGCCGCGGGAACCGCAACCTTGGTGCCCGCACCGGGCGCGCCGGCCGGCGGGATCCAGCGAAGCATCAGGCCACAGTTTCCCGTGGTCTCGAAATACTCCAGGCGAATGGCGTGCCGGCCAGCCTTCGTGAAGATGGTGTTCATCTTCTCGCTGTAGGTGTGGATGCCATCGTGATTCACGGCGACTTCGCCATCGAGCAGCAGGCGTGAACCCGCGTCGGAGGTCAGCGACCAGGTCCACATGCCGTCCGTGGGCACGTCGACCCAGCCGTCGAAGACGGCAGCCACGTTGTCCAGGAGTCCGCTTCCCACGCAGCCGCCCGAGGTGGACGGATACGAGACGAGTGAGACCGAACTCCAGGCGATGGGCGAGCGAGCGGTGAAGTCCGGAAGCACGGTCAGGCCCGTGGCGTCGTAGTAGCGCGCCCGGAGACCCGGCGTGAGCCCCGCGAGTTCCTTCGCGAACGGCTCCAGGACGAAGAAGACGGCCGTGGCCTCTGTGGAGAGCACCGACAGGTTGCCGCTGGTGTCCTGGGCAGCGACCGTGTAGTAGTACGTCGTGCCGTTCTCCAGGCTCGAGTCGGTGAACGTTCGGGCGGTCAGAAGCCCCGAGTGAATCTGCACATAACCGCTGCCGCTGGCGGTGCTTCGGTACAGCCGGTAGCCGGCGACGTCCGTGACCGAGGGGGCGTTCCAGTCCAGCGTCACGCTGGTTGAACCGGCCACCGCCGAGAGGCCAGTCGGCGGGGGGGGCGGCGTGGTGTCGACGCCGTTCCAGACCGGCGTGGCGGCGATCGCGCCGGAGGCGCTGACGCGACCGTAGCCGAAACTGTTGTCCACGCCGGCCGTGCCCAGATCGCGGCAGGTCGATCGCAGGATGTTCTCGACCTCCGCGGGCGAGAGGTTGGGATTCTTCGACCAGATCAGGCCGCAGAGGCCCGCCGTGATGGGGCAGGCGAAGCTTGTTCCGCTGACATAGGTGTACGCCGTGTCGCCGCTGGAGCTGCTGGTTCGGATGTTCACGCCCGGCGCGACCACGTCGACGATGCCGCCGAAGTTCGAGAATGAGGCCAGTCGATCCGAGCTGTCGGTCGCGCCCACCACGATCACGTTGTCATCACGGGTGCCGCCGAGATCGGTGGCCTCGTTGCCCGCGGCCCAAACCAGGAGGGAGCCACGCGTCCGCATGTAGGAGCCGGTGGTGTTGATCGTGCTGCTTCCGATGCCGCTGTAGCTGACGCTGGCCACGCGATCACCGGCGTCGCACGCCACCCGGGCCGCCGTGGTCAGATTCGAGAGCGACGCGTCGCCCGTGCTTGCGTCGGTCACTCGCATGGTCCGGTGGCCCAGTCCCCAGCCCATGCCAGAGATGCCCACGCCGTTGTTGCCGGTGCCCGCGGCGCTGCCTGTGCAGTTGGTTCCGTGGCCGTTCACGTCGTTGATGGGGCCGCCCGCACTTTCCCACTTCATGGTCGGAACGTGGAAGCCGTCCCGCCGATTGCCCTGCACATCCTGGTGGGTGGTCCGCAGGCCCGTGTCGCACACGGCGACCACGATCGAGCTTGAACCCGTCGTGGTGTTCCACGCGGTGCAACTGCCCATGGTCGAGTGGTGCCACTGCTGGCTGAAGAGCGCGTCATTGGGGCAGGCCACCGGGAAGACCAGCCAGTCCGGCTCGACATACTGGAAGTTGCCGCCTGCCATGAGCTGAGCCGCCACCGAGTTCTCCGTCTCGCCCTCGGGGACCTGGATCAGGTACTCGTCCACCTCCGGGAAATGCCGGAGCACCTGGAATCCCCGAAGCTCGCGCTCGGCGGCCTGATGCCGCATGGCGGCCTCGATCGGCGAAAGACTCGCCTGGGCGGCCTCGGCCGGCTGCACCGGACGGGCGACCATCACGCCACGGAACTGGCGAACGCCCGGCACCTCGGTGAAGAGTTCGATGGCCGGGGGGGTGATGCCCTCGGGCGGAAGTTCGATCGACAGGTCACCCCCGGGAGGCGCCGCAACGGCCAAGGGCAGCAGGGTGCAGAGGGGAGCAAGGGCCGCGAGGATTCGGATCTGGGGCATGGGCATCTCGATTTCTAGTACGCAGGGTCGGGCGGGACCATTTCGACCTGAAGCGAATTTCCCGGACAATGAGGTCCGGGGAGGGCCCGCAAGGGGTGTTGGGGGGGGTGGGGGGCGGTCATGGGATCACCCGAAATACAGAAGAAGGCTGCCGATGTCACCGGCGTCGATGGAGCCTGAACCGTCCAGATCGGCCTGACAATCGCACGAGCCAGCCCCGATCCGCTGCCTGTTGTAGGGATCGGTGTAGCAGGGGGTGGCGGTCGCCGAGCAGTCGGACCCAAACAGGAGCAGCATCGACCCGATGTCACCGGCATCGATCCCGCCCGAGGCGTCCAGATCGGGCAGCACGCCCCCTTGGGAGAGGTTGGTGGCGGGAATGGTGACCTTGGTCCCACCGGGCGGGGTCCACCGCATGAGCAGGCCGCAATTGCCGAACACCTCGAAGAATCGCACCTGCACGAAGTGGCGGCCCGCCACGACGAAGACGGTGGCCGTCTTCTCGCTGTACGAGTGCAGCCCGTCGTGATTCACCACGAGTCTGCCGTCGATCCAGAGCTGCGAGCCGGCGTCGCTGGTGAGCGACCACAGCCACGATCCGGAGGAGGGCACGTTCACCCAGCCCTCGAACACGGCGGCGACGTTGTCGCTGAGCCCGCTGCCGACGCAGGCTCCGGTGGTGGTCGCGTAGCCGAGATTCGGCACCGTTCCCGCGAACGAGAACGGCACCAGGGCATCGAAGTCGGGGAGGGCGGTGAGGCCTGAGGCCGCGTAGTACCGGGCGCGAAGTCCCGGGCCTTCGCCGCGCACCAGGCCCTCGAAGGGCATCAGGGTCGGGCGGACATCGATGCTCACCGTGACCGTCGTGGAGGTCTGGCCCGCGGCGTCGCGCACGCGATAGGTGAAGGAATCGGCACCGCTGGCACCCGTCGGGGGCAGGTAGCGGACGGCAGGACCGCCGCCCGGTGCGGCGGTGGGATCCAGCACCAGCGGAATGCCCAGCGTGGAACTTGCGGGCAGGGCATCGATGGAGACGCCATCGCAGTTGCTCAGCAGGTCGTTCGCCAGGATGTCCAGCACCGATTCCGTGCCTTCCTGTGCCGTGAAGGCGTTGGCGATCGCCACGGGCGCCGCCACCGTGGGCGAGGTGCAGGACCGGCCGGCGACGTAGGGCACCACCTCGTCGATGTTCGCCTGCGCGAAGTTCATGTTGATGTTGCTCACGCCGCCACTGCAGAGGTGGCAGTAGCTCATGATGGTGCCGCTGGTGCGCTGCGTGCAGGCGCCCAGGCCCGAGCTGGTGTAGCAGTCATCCACGCCCAGATCGTGCGTGTGCTCTGCCCCCATGTTGTGACCGATCTCGTGGGAAACCACGATCAGGTCCCAGTTGGACCCGTTGCGCGAGACCACCGGATAGGGAAAGGAACCCGAAAGATTCGCCGAAACGGAGTAGTGGGTGCCGCTGGTGTTGGAGGCACACACGGAATTCAGCCAGGCGCAGCCGCCCCCCAGGTTCCGGCCGGAGAGCATGGCGGTGATGTGCCGGGGCGTGGTCTGCATGTTGGTGTTCCACCACGAACGAAGTTCCCCAAGCTGGTCGGTTCCGGTGTCGCCGCAGGTCCCAGTCTGGGTCCAGGGATCGGTGGTGCTCCACCACCTGAGATAGCTCAGCGCCGGGCGGATGTTGAAGTCGCGGCTGTAGATGTCGACCAGCGCGGCCGTGAGCGTGGCCACGTAGGCCGACGCGGTGGTGGTGTTGTTGCCGAACTTCGCCAGCATCTCCTGGTCGGTCTCGAAGGCGATGTTGAGCTGCCGGCACGCGGCGGCGAGCATGGGCACCACCTCCGGTGGTCCGCTCATGTCGAGCCCATCCTGCAGTTCAATCGGTGGCTGCAGGGCACCGCCGCAGACGAAATCGGGAGCGGCCAGCGACGTGGATGCGGTGACCAGCGTGGGCTGGTCGGCCAGGGGATCGCCGGAGGCGATGTACTCAGTTCGTCCATCCAACTGGATGAAGCCATGCAGACCGGCTGCACTGAGCGCCAGGAACGCCCGCGAGCCCGGCGCTCCAGCGACCGAACCCGACCAGGCCGAGATGGTGGGCAGGTCCAGTGATCGCTCAGCGGCGTGGCCACCCGGGCCGGCCACCATCTCCACGATGCGCGCGCCGGGCGCGAAGGGCAGGACCCTCGAGAGCCGGAGATCCACCGTGGAGCCGTCGGACAGCGGGACCTCATCAAGCCAGGCGGCATCGCGAAGGTCCATCACCATCCAGGCCGCCTGATCAACCTCGACGGCCAGACTTCCGGCAGGCGCCGCCAATTCGCTCGGAACGATCGCGCGGACCGGCGTGGGCAGATCCACCTCGGTCTCCACGGCGAGCGGCCTGTGCACCGGATCCTGGTGCACGCCCCGGTCCGGACCGGCGGCCAGCAGGGCGAGCGATCCGAGCGCGATGACACAACCCGCCAGCGGGGTGGCTTTCCTCATGCCCCGAAGGTAGCCCGGATCGCGAGGGGATCCAGTTCAGGGAGCGGGAAATCAGGGGTTCGCGTCGAGTTTCCGGTCCGAGATCGCCAGGTGCACCATGGTTTCCACGCCCGTCGCCAGGGCCTCGTCCCTGAAGTCGAAGGTGGGATGGTGCAGCGGCGGACAGGGGGATTTCGGCTGGTCGAGCCCCAATGCAAAGAAGCAGGCGGGCACCTGTCGGCCGTAGAAGGCGAAGTCCTCGGCGCCCATGACCGGATCCCCGAACTCCACGACGCGTGTCGGGCCCAGCGCCGCGCGGGCGACGCGATCGAAGCGATGAACGGCTGCCGCATCGTTGTGGGTCACCGGGGTGGCGGAAATGAACCGGAGCGTCGCCTCGGTGCCCAGGGCTCGCGCGGTCTCCTGCACGCAGGCCTGCATGCGTTCGTGCAGCAGCGTGCCGACATCCTGGTGGAACCAGCGGATGGTGCCTCGAAGGTCGGCGTGCTCGGGGATCACGTTGAAGGCGGTGCCGGCATGGAACGAGGTGACCGAGATCACCGCGGCATCGAGCGGCCGCACGGCGCGGGAGACGATCGCCTGCAGGGTCTGCACGATGGCGCTGGCGGCCACCACCGGATCACGCGCCAGATGGGGCACGGCGGCATGGCCTCCGAGGCCACGCACCTGGATCTCGAAGGCCTCGGCCGCGGCAAGCATGGGGCCGGGCCGGGTCGCCACGGTACCCAGGGGCAGCGAAGGCCATCCGTGCAGCCCGTAGATCTGACCCACGCTCGGACCGATCAGCCGGCCATCGAGCGCTCCGTCGCGCACCATTCGATCGCCGCCGTTGCCACCTTCCTCGGCGGGCTGGAACAGGATGGTCACCGGGTTGGGCAGTCGCCGTTCCTTCGAGAGCGCCGCAAGCACGCGGGCGGCGCCGATGGCGATCGTGGTGTGCCCGTCATGACCACACGCGTGCGCGCGGCCCTCGATCCGGCTCTTCCATGGCTGCGAACCGTGATCATCCATCGGAAGGGCGTCGATGTCCGTGCGCAGGGCGATGGCGGGATCGCCCTCGGCGCCTCCAGGCAGGTGCGCGAGCGTGCCGGTGCCGCCCGCCAGACCGTCGGCGTGCTTCACGCCGATGGCGTCGAGTTCGCGGCGGATCCGCTCCGCGGTGCGGACCTCCTCGTAACCGATCTCGGGATGCTGGTGAAGGTCCCTCCGCAGCGCCGTGAGCGAGGGAAGTTCTTGCTGCACCAGTTCGCGGATGCGGTCGACCGGACTCATGGAAGCAGCGTAGCGGGCCGGTCGCCGCCGGCGAGGGCCGCTCCGTGCCGTCGACCTACGAGCGAAGCGGCGCCAGGCCGATCTGCACGCGGCCCTGATTGACTGCCGCGAAGGCCGCCTTGTCATGGCGGATCAGGCGGCTGAGCTGGCTCATGGTGATGCCGAGCACGCCCGCCGCGCCGGCCAGATCGAAGCGGCGGGCCACCACCAGGTCCATGGCCTCCGCAAGCAGGGCGGGATAGTCGCGGTGGTCGGGGTTCACGCTCATCTTGTCACCCTGGCGCCGCGATCGCCAGAGTGCGGTGATCTCGGGGCGGTCTCGGTTCACGACGGTCCGCACCTCGACGGCCAGTCGGCGTCGCAGGCGCTTGATGGCCATGTGGCGGTTCTCCGACTGGCTGCGGCGTTCGGTGGCCTGCGCATCGATGCCGGTGGGGCGGTGCCGGATCCACACGGCAGTGTCGCGGCGGTTGCGGTTCTGGCCGCCGGGACCGCTGACACGGCCGATCTCGGTCTCGCACGCCTTGAGCAGTTCCTCCTCATCGAGCGTGGCCGGATGCGGGGCCGGCACCTGCGTGAAGCGGTCGCTGACGAAGGGTGGGCGGTAGCTCATGCGCGGCTCAGCAGTGACTGGGGTTCCGAGGCGAGGTCCAGCCCGTCATGCTGCCCGGCCTGCAGGCGAAGCAGGGCCAGGGCCCCGATCATGGCGGCGTTGTCGGTGCAGTGGGCCGGCGCGGCCAGGTGCAGCTGGATCCCGGCATCCGAGGCCACGCGCTCCAGCATGGCGCGCACGGCGCCGTTGCGGATCACGCCTCCGCCTGCGAGCAGCGAGCGGGGTCCGATGCGATCGATCGCGCCGCGCACGCCTCGTTCGAGGGCCTGGATCACGGCCCGCTGGAAGGCGGCGCAGAGGTCGGCCCGTCGGATGTCGTCCAGCGGAGGTGGCGAAGGTCGCGCCGGTCGATTCGGCGCCTGCGGCACGCCGCGAACCGCGTAGAGCACCGCAGTCTTCAGGCCGCTGAAACTGAAGTCATCGCTGCCCGGGAAGCGGCCCGATTCCAGCCGGATGGCGTCCGCGTGGCCAGCGGTCGCCAGACGCTCGATCTGGGGTCCGCCCGGCCATCCGAGGCCCAGGATGGAGGCGACCTTGTCGAAGGCCTCGCCCGCGGCGTCGTCACGGGTGCGAGCGATCACGGTGGCGGAGAGCGGGTCATGCATGGCGAGCACATGCGTGTGTCCGCCACTGGCCACCAGGCCCACGGCGGGATACGTGGGGGGCCGCTCACCCAGGTGGCATGCGGCCAGGTGCGCCTGCACGTGGTCCACGCCCAGGAAGGGGCGCTCGATGCTCCAGGCGAAGGCCTTCGCTGCGCTCACGCCCACGAGCAGGGAACCGATGAGACCCGGTCGATGGCCTGCCGCGACCGCGTCGAGGTCGCCTGGTCCCACGTTCGCTCGCTGCATGGCCGTGCGGATGGCGGGCGTGAGCTTCTCCAGGTGAGCGCGGCTGGCCAGCTCGGGGACCACGCCGCCGAAGGTGGCGTGCACCTCGTCCTGCGTGACGACCGCGTCGCCGAGCACACGCAGCGAGCCATCGCTGCATGCGACCACGGCGGCGGCGGTCTCGTCGCAGCTGGTCTCGAGGGCGAGAATGCGGAGCGGGCGCGGCACGCCGCCATCCTAGAATGGCGTTCCCATGGAGACGGGCCTCTCGGAGTCGCGCATCCTCTTGGAGCGCACGATCCTCGTGCAGGTTCGGCTGCCCAGCTCCGAGCTGGACGAGGCCGATCCCATGGGGGAACTTCGGGCGCTGGCCGACACGGCGGGTGTGCAGGTGGTGGGGGAGATGACCCAGAATCTGAAGACGCCCCGCGGAGCCACCTACCTGGGCAAGGGCAAGGTGGAGGAACTGGCGGCCATGGTCCAGGCCCTGGAGGCACGCGTGGTGGTGTTCGACAACGACCTCTCCCCCAGCCAGGTTCAGGGGCTCGAGGAGGCCCTTCGCTGCAAGGTGCTGGACCGCAGCGAACTCATCCTGGACATCTTCGCCCACCGGGCCACCACTCGGCAGGCACAGTTGCAGGTGGAGATTGCCCAGCTGCAGTACACGGCGCCCCGGCTGCGGGCCATGTGGGCCCACCTCGGGCAGGTCACCGGCGGCGCGCCGGTGGGCGTGGGCACGCGAGGTCCGGGCGAGCAGCAGCTGGAGATCGACCGCCGGCTCGTGAAGGCGCGGCTGGACCGCCTACGCGGGGAGCTCGACGAGATCGCCGGTCGAAAGAGCCGCGAGGTGCAGTCCCGCCGCGGCGAGCACTTCACGGTGGGACTGGTCGGCTACACCAATGCCGGCAAGAGCAGCCTGTTCAACGCCCTCACGCGCGGCGGAGCCTTTGCCAATGACCAGCTCTTCGCCACGCTGGGCACGCGCGTGGAGCAGTGGAACCTGGGCGGGGGCAACGCCTGCATGCTCAGCGACACCGTGGGCTTCATCCGCGACCTGCCGCACCATCTGGTCGCCAGCTTTCGCAGCACCCTCGAGGATGCGGTGCATGCGCACCTGCTGCTCCTGGTGCTGGATGCCGCGGATCCGGCCGCGGCGCGTCATCTCGAGGTGGTGCAGCACACGCTCGATGCGATCGGCGCCAGCGAGCCGGCTCGGCTGCTGGTTCTGAACAAGGTCGACCGTCTTCGCGAGGGGCGAGGTGTCGCGAAGACGGCGATGTCGCTGGAGGAGTGGCGGGAGCGTCATCCGTCGGCGCTGGCCGTGAGTGCCCGCACCGGCGAGGGGCTCGAGGCGATGGCCACGTGCGTGCTGGAGCGCATGAAGGGCGAGGTGCGTTCGCTTCGGCTCACGGTGCCGCTGCGGGATGCCCGCACGGTGGACTTCCTGGAGAAGCGGTGTCCGGTGGAGGCCCGCGACTACGGCGACGGACACGTGACGCTCACCGTGCGGATCGGCCGGCGCCAAGTTGATCAGTTGCTGGCGCGCGGCGCGAGGATCGAGATCGAGGGTCTGCCGGCGAACGACTTCGTGCGCTCCAGGTGGGATCCGCCGGCGGAACGTGCCGACCGTGGACGTCCGCCGCACGAGCGGCTGGTGGGGGAGTGGTGAGAGCCCGGTCCGGGTGCGGGCGACTCGATGGAGCCCTCCGGGGCCTGCCTTAGACTGACCGCTCCGGGCTTGCGGGTGGACAACATCTTCTTCAAGGTGGGGATCGTGATGAACGAGAACTGGTACGTGCTCAAGGACGGGGTGGCTGAGGGTCCTTTCGATCTGGCAGCCATGCAGGGGCGGGCGGCTGCCGGAGGACTCCGGGCGGAAACGCAGGTCTGCCGGGTCGGTGCCCAGGGATGGAGCTGGGCGGACGCCGATGAGGCGCTGCGACCCCTGGTGGCGGCGCAGGCGGCCTTCGCGAGTCCCGTGCAATCCTGGACCCTCGCCCGAGGCTTCGAGTTGTTGAAGGCCTGGCGGGGTCCGTGCTGGGGCACGCTGGTGCTGATCGGGCTGATCTGGCTGTTGGCCCACCTGCCGGCCCTGGCGATGAGGGTTGTGTTGGCGGCCATGGAGGGTGAGGTCACGAGTGACGAGCAGATCGGGCTGCGGGCCTTGAGGTCGGTGCTGACGCTCGTGTCGCGCCTGCTGGTCGACGTGCCGCTGCAGGCCTCGATCGCGGTCATCGGTGCGTCCGCCATTCGCGGCGACCTTCGCGTGGGTGACATGTTCATGGCGTACCGGCGATACTTCGGCGTCCTTTGGGCATCGATGCTCTTCGGGGTCCGTGTCATGCTGGGGTACATCGTGATCATGCTGCCGTTCATCGTGATGGCCCCCGCCTTGATGGCCGGATACACGCCGGGGTCATCCGCTTCGGCTGGAGCCCTGCTGGCGGTGACCGTGGGTAGCGTGGTCCTGAGTCTGGTGCTGGCGTTCTTCGTGATCCGATGGATCATCCGCTACACCTTCGCCATCTCGATCGTCTGCGATCCCATGTACCGGTCGGTCAAGGTGAGGGAGGCCTTCCGGATGTCCGCCGCAGCCGTGCGGGGCCGCGAAGGATCGGTCTTCATCTTCTATCTCGTCACCGGCCTGCTGGCCGCGCTCACCGTCCTGCTGCTTGGGGTGGGCCTTCTGCTGATCGGTTGGCCCCTGCTGGTCTGCGCGCAAGGTGCCATGTACCACGTGCTGATCCGGGGCCAGCCATCGCGCACGGAAGGGTCCCTAGCCCGAGCGTGATCGCAGCAGCGAAGCTCGTGCAAGGGCGGCACTGGCCGGACTGGCCGCCGGTTCGCCGCGAAGCCAGAGTTGTCCCGCCGAGAGCCGCGGCGTGGCCCGAGCCTCCTGCATCTCGAACCAGCAGGCCAGCGTGAGATCGCGCGCGGCGCGACCCGACCAGAGGCCGGTGTCATCGCGACCGAAGGCCTGACGCTCGCCGCGCCGGGGCAGCCGGTCCCATCGGGCCACGAAGGCCCCCAGCAGGCACTGGTCGAGCAGATCGGCATCGGCAGGGCACGAGCCCACCACCACGATCGCGTTGGGCTGGCCGGGCATGGTCTGTTGCGCCGCGCGGTCGAGAAGGCGGTCCAGCCGCTCGAGCGCCGCCGTCCGGTCGGGTCGGTCCACCCGAAGCTCGAGCCGCTCGGTGGGGCGATCCAGGCGCACGCTGCCCAGTTCGCGCTGGTCCGGACCCGTCACCACGAGCGACTCGCCAATGGCTCCCTCGCGAAGGAAGCCGGCCACCGCGGCACCGAGGCGATGCAGCGATCCCCTGTCGAGTCCCGCGTGCCATCGCAGCGCGGCCCGCACGCCGCGAGCGACCCGCAGGCGTGATCGCAGCGATGCAGGGATGGTGGGCGGATCGAAGGGCTCCAGCTGCAGTCGCTTCACGTGCACGAAGAGTCGCTCGCCCTGCCGCTCCAGGCGGTAGTCGCAGGTGCGGCCCGTGGGGGTGGGGGTCTCGGCCTCCACCGAGCAGCCGGCGCGGATCGCCCGGAGCGCCACGAGCACCTCGGCTGCAACGGCCGGCAGGCGATCGGCGGTGGCCCGGTCGAGGCGATGCTCGAGCCGCTGCAGGGTGATGCGGGTGACCCGGTCGACGCCGCGAATGGCGGTGCGTCGCAGTTCCC
>JBILWQ010000218.1:0-3932 GCA_044369805.1 Phycisphaerales bacterium | reverse complement strand
GCACCGCCGCTGCCGCGGTCGCTGCTGCTCTCCACCTTCATGCTTCTGGCCAGCAGCGGCACCATGCATGCAACCGTCCGCGCCGTCCGCCGCGGACAACCGGATGCGGGCACATGGGCGGGCTGGACCCTGCTTCTGGGTGCGGCGTTCCTGTCGGTGCAGGTCTGGGCATGGTTCGGGCTCTGGCAGGCGCAGCTCCACATCGGTGACAGCCTGTACGCGTGGACCTTCTATGTGCTCACCGGACTGCACGCGGCCCACGTGGTCGGCGGACTGGTGCCGCTGATGGTGGTCTGGCGAAGGGCGGCCGCGGGCTGCTACAGCCCCGACCACCCGGAGGGGGTGGTGTACTGCGCCATGTACTGGCACTTCCTCGACGTCGTCTGGTTGGCGCTCTACGCCACGCTGTGGCTGGGGTCCCTCAGGGGGACGGGTTGAAGCTGGCCCACGCGAAGTGCAGGCAGGGCAGCGTGAACAGGGGCGACCCGTCGCGCGTGTGGAAGAGGACCGAGGCAGGCTCGGCCTGCGCGTCGGTCTCGACCACGCATCCACCCAGCTCGAAGGGCTCGAGACCGCGGGCGGCCTCGGCCAGAGGGATCTCGCGCCTCGCCTCGCCTCGCTGCAGCACGATCACCGGCGTCTTGGCGGCCACGCCATCCTCGCGCCACCGGGCGGCGGGAAACTCCAGACGCGGGCTGAGCAGGTAGCGGCTGTAGCTGATCGCCTTCATTCGGCGCTGGTCATCCGCGGCGGGCATGATCACGTCGGTGTCGGGATGCGCCGTCAGCCAGTGTCGCCAGGTGCACGTCTGAACGCCGGGCAGGGCCTCCAGCCGCGTCGCGCGGCTGGCCGCGGGGCCCGCGATGGCCTCCGCACCCATCTGGCTCCAGAGGCTGGGCACCGGGGAACGGTCGTACAGGACCAGGTTGTTGTCCAGCAGCAGTCCGCTGACGCCGAAGCGCGTCGTCTGACCTCCCACGCGCCGGTCGAAGGCCATGGCGGCATCGCACAGGGGGCTGAAGGTCACCGCGATCGGCACGCCGCCGAGCGTGTCGTTCACCACCTCATGCACCTGCATCACGCTCAGTGGATACGCGCGGGCCTTCCCATTCACCACCATGCCGATCACGCGATCGCCACTCACCACGAACTTGGTGCGGTGCGTCTCGTTCCACCGCTGCATCTCGTGACCGGGCATGGTGGCCGGATCATCGAGCGCCTGCAGGAAGTCCCTGGGGTTCCCGCTGGCCACCAGCGCTCCGCCACCCGTGCGAAGGTCCGTGAGGTCGAAGCCGTAGCTCTCCACACGCTGGCCGTCGCCCTGCGGATGACGCCCGCGCATCACGCCCAGCAGTGCCCAGGCGATCAGGCCCGCGGCGAGCATCACGGCCAGCAGGATCACCCAGCCGCCCTCCCGAATGCCGAGGCTCCGCGTTCCGCGGCCCGTGCTCATGGCGCCGGCCGTTCCTGGATCACCAGGCGACCGCCTCGGGCGCCCGCCGTGCCGCTCACCGGTCCGCGGTCGATCGCCAAGGCGCCCAGCACCACCGGCAGGTACGCCAGGCTGGCCAGGAAGAGGTTCCGCGCCGTCGGCCGATCCAGCCGGCGCAGGTGCGTCACCGCGAACCAGGTCAGACCCAGTCCCGCGAGCAGGCTCACGGTGGCGCTGGCCAGTCCCGAAACCCCGAGCAGCGTGGCCATCAGGCCGATCGGCACCAGCAGCAGGCTCGCAAGCACGCTGGTCTGCGCCGCCAGCATCTGGCCGCCCGGCGCCGAGGGCAGCATGCGGAAGCCACCTCGTTCGTAGTCCTCGCGGTGCAACCACGCCAACGCGAAGAAGTGGGGCAGTTGCCACGTGAAGAGCAGGAGGGCCAGCACCCAGGCGCCGCGCTGCAGCGCGCCCGTGGCGGCGACCCAGCCGATCATGGGCGGAATGCCTCCGACCACCGCGCCCACCAGCGTGTTCACCGTGGTGATCCGCTTCAAGGGCGTGTACACGGCCACGTACAGCACGATGGTCAGGGAAGCCAGGCCCGCGGCGAGAAGGTTCACGCGGGTGCCCAGGATCCAGCAGCCCGCGTAGCCCATCGCGAAGCCCGCGACCACGGCGAAGGTCAGGCTGAACCGACCCGCCGCCACGGGTCGGTTGGCGGTGCGGAGCATGCGCGCGTCATGGTGTCGCTCGATCGCCTGATTGAGGGCGGAGGCACTGGCTGCTGCCAGGAACGTGCCCGCCAGCGTCCAGCCCAGTCGGGAGGCGTCCAGCGAACCTGGCTCGGCCACCAGGAACCCGACCAGCGTGGTGGCCAGCACGAGCAGGCTCAGACGAAGCTTCACGAGCGTGGACCAGTCCCCGGCCAGCGAGGGTGACTCGGCATCCGATGGTTCGCTGGGGCTCCGCATGCGACTCTCCGTGAGGGAAGGTCTACCATAGCCCGCCATGGAAACCGCCTCCGCTGCACCGCTGGCCATGAGTCCGGGCGTCGCGCTCTTCGGTGGTCTCACCGTGATCGCCGGCGTGCTCGGTGTGGTGGCGGTGCTGGCTGGCCGGGTGCGTCCCATGACGCTGGCGCTGGGGTTTGCCGGCGTGGCTGCGCAGTGGGCCCTGACCTACGTGGCCATGACCGGCGTGGGCCAGTGGGTGGGCGAGGGGCTCTTCGGTCTCACGGTCCTGGTTCCCGCGGCGGTGGGTTGGGCCTCCGCCCGCTGGGCCGCGGATCGCAGCTCGCCGGTACCCGCGGGCCTCGTCAGCGGCTTCGTCAACCTGCTCGTGGTTGGCAGCGTCATCCAGGGCAAGGACGCGAAGGCCGCGCTCTCGGAGGCGGCCCTCTGGACCGTGGGCCTGCTCGTGGGCAGTGCGGTGCTTGCGGCCATCGGCGGCATGATCGGCCGAAGGCATCCCAGATCGGGTCGCCTGCCCGAGCCGGTCTGCCTGTTCGCCATGGTCACCGCGTCGACCATCTTCCTGCTGCTGATCACGGGCGGACTGGTGACCGGCCTCGAGGCGGGACTGGCCGTGCCGGACTGGCCGAACTCCTTTGGCCACAACATGCTGCTCTATCCGGTGAGCGAGATGAAGGAGGGCCGCTACTACGAGCACGCGCACCGGCTCTTTGGCATGCTGGTGGGCCTCTCCAGCTTCACGCTGGCGGCGATGTGCTGGCGGCATGAGCCCCGGCCAAGCGTCCGTTGGGCCGCCTCGGGACTGCTGCTCATGGTGTGCGTGCAGGGTCTGCTGGGTGGCCTCCGTGTCACCGGCATGTTCACGCTGAGCCAGGATCCATCCATGCTGGCGCCGAGCACGCTGCTGGCCATCGCGCATGGCATCTTCGGACAGATGGTCTTCGCCACCGCCGCATGGATCGCCGCGGCGACCAGCGCCGCCTGGCGATCGGCATCCATGCGGTCCACCAGCCTGAGCGCTCCCGGCATCCGGCTCTGGAGCCTGATCGCGCCGGTGGTGCTGCTGCTTCAACTCTTCCTGGGCGCCGCGTACCGGCACCTGCAGATCTCGCCGTCGGCCGAGGGCGAGGCGATCCGTCATCCCATCTGGGCCATGCACGGGCACCTGGGCTTCTCCGTGGTGGCCCTGATCGCGGTGCTCATCGCGGCCAGTCGCATGTCGGCGGCGGGCCGCGAGGGCATTCGTCCCCTGGGCCGTGCTGGCTCCGCGATGGCGCTGATCGTGGCGATCCAGGTCGGCCTGGGGCTGATCGCGCTCGGGGCCGTGCTCATGCGTCGCGGCCCGGCCATTCCATTCTGGGAGTTGCTCTCCACCAGCGCCCACCAGGCCACCGGCGCCCTGCTGCTCATGGCGGCGGTGCAGGGGGCCGCGTGGAGCCGACGGCTTCTTCCCTCCAGCGAGCCGTCTCGGATCACTCCAGCGTTCGCGAAGGCTTGATCGCTTCCTCGAGGGCGAGCAGGGCGTAGGC
>JBILWQ010000217.1:0-3953 GCA_044369805.1 Phycisphaerales bacterium | reverse complement strand
CGTACCCGGGCAGCATGGGCGTGGCATCGATTCGATCGGGTGGATTCCAGCTTCGCGGCACCGAACAGACCATGAGCGGATCACCCAGCGTGTCCACGCGCCACGGCACTGCGAAGGGGCCGTCGAACAGCCTGGCGGCCACCAGGAACGGCGTGAGGTTCACCAGACGCTCCAGCTGCATGGCGGGGGGAACGAACGCGGAGAGATAGGGCTCATGCACGCTGCCCACGTAGGCATAGACACCCGAGTCGAGCCATCGTCCACCGATGGTTTCCCGCTCATCCGGAGCCAGGAGCGACCAGGAATGGATCATGCTCAGGGCCAGCGGTCGATCGAGTACCGGGATGTCACCCGGACCGCCGCGGTTTCGATTCATGGCGCCGGTCGGCGGACAGAGATCGAAGAAATCCGCGTTGCCCGAGGAGTTCAGTAACAGCATGTCGCAGTTCCAGCCCGTCATCATGCGCGATCTCCAGGCGGCCAGTTCCGCATCGGGCCCCTGCAACATCTGGTGGGTCAGACCCGTCTCCTGAAGCACCGGCCCGATCGGCGAGAATCCATAGGACCCAAGTTGAGGTGCCGCCGTGTAGCTGTCCACGCACCAGAGCGTGTTGCGCTGCAGGAACACGCTGCACATGGCCATGTAGGCGGCTCGAGCCGATGAACCGAAGATGGCACCACACACGGCGAAGCGTGAGCCATCGTCGTTGCGGCAGAGGGCGTCGGTGACGGCCACGGGTTCACCCGGCTTGATCGGTGGCATGCCCGGAGCAGCGGGCTGCTGCGCCGGGGGAAGATCCAGCACGGCTCGCTGGGCCGTGGCCATGCACAGCGCCAGCGTGTCAAGCTCATCACCCAGGCGCCGGTATTCCATGCCCGACCCCGCGTACGCGGATCGGATCGCCTCGGCGAGCTGGTTGAACTGGTTCTGCTCCATCGCGCCGTTGGGCGTGCCGAACTCCCCCTCGATCTCCAAGGGAATGAGACCCTCGGCGGCACCCAGTGCGGCCGCGGCCACATAGGCGGGATCCTTGGCGGAGTAGGCCACCATGCCCGGAGGCGTGTGGTCCTCCCGCGCGAAGATGGCCCGGTCGCCACCCGTGGAGTCGGCGTCGGCGAACCAGCACGAGAAGATGGCCTTGCGAACCGCCTCTCGGACCGAGTCCGCATCCGTCAGCGGCGGCGCCTTCTCGAGGCGACGGATCACCCTCGCGGGCTTGTAGGCCCGCAGGAACATGGGCGTGAAGACGTCGTCCTCGATCAGCACCGGCCAGCAACCGAGCTTGCGGTCGCGGGTGGCCGGATCCTTGTCCAGAGCCGATCGGCCTGCCCGCCACAGGGCGATCTCCTGAAGGAACGTGGCCTCATCGGGTACAAGCACCACGCGGTTCTCGAACGGCATGCGATCGCGCACTCGGGCCACTCGTTGACCCAGCTGGATGAACCAGGGAAGTTCGCCGGGCTGGGGCTGCTGGGGCCGGGCGGCAGCCGCGATCGCGAAGAGCGAGAGCACGGCCAGGAAAGTCGTTCGGGCGTGACGAGGCATGAGTTGATCCTAGAGCGAGCGGCCTCAGGCGACGATCCGGGCAAGCGCACCCGCCAGCCACGCCCCGAGCAGCGGGCCGATCAACGCGGTCCACGCGTCCTTCCACACGTGGGGTCCCTTGCCCGGCATGGGCAGGAGCGCATGAGCCAGACGTGGCCCCAGATCCCGAGCCGGGTTGAGGGCAAGGCCGGATCCCGCACCCACGGCCAGGGCAACTCCCAGCGTGATGCCGCCGCCACCCACAGCCCAGAGCAGGATTCCGCGACCCTCCACGAGCGAGGTCATGGCATCCGCGTTGCACGCCCGCCGGAGTGCCAGGAAGCCAGCGACCAGGATCACCGTGCCCACCATCTCGCACACCAGCAGACCCAGTGGCGCGCGCACCGGGGGTTCGGGGCAGAAGCACTCAAGAGTTCGGCCATCTCGAGCCTGGCCCCACTGCGGAAGGCACGTCAGCCACATGAGCACGGCGCCAAGAAAGGCACCAAGACCCTGCGCCAGCATGAAGGGTTGCACCCGATCGCCCGGAAAGTGGCCGGCCATGTACAGACCCAGCGTGAGGGCTGGGTTGAGGTGCCCTGCCCCAAGTGATGCAGCCACGAGCAGCCCCACGAACGCTGCGGCAGCCGAGGCCAGTGCCAAGGCAGCCGATGGCGACGCACGCTCCGGGGATGCTGATCGCAGGCGACAGATGGCCGCAGTTCCAAGCATGACCATGGCAGCGGTGCCGATCACTTCGCCCATCAGGGGGCTCATGGGCGTCAGCATACGGCGGACCACCAAGGGTGTGGCCGTTACCCTTCAAGCGTGAACCTGATTCCCACGCGCTGGTACACCGTGCTGTTCATGCCCAGCAGCGTGTCGATGCTGCTGATGGCGGTGGGGCTTGTGCTGCTGTGGCGATGCCTGCGGCGCACGCCATCGGCAGGCCGCGATGCTCGACTGGGCCTGAGCCTGATCACCGCCGGATTCACCCTGCTTTACCTGGCCAGCACGCCGCTGGTCGCCACGTGGCTCTCGCGATCGCTGGAGCGCCAGACACCCTACCTGGATCCGGAGAGGGCTCCGCAGGCCGATGCGATTGTGGTGCTTGGTGGCGGGCAGCAGGGCTACGTGGCGGAGGATGGATCGATTCGACTGTTCACGCATCATGCGGGTGACCGCTTCGAGACCGGACTTCGCGCCTTCGAACTGGGCAAGGCCCCCCTGCTTGTGCTCGGAGGCGGCTCGTTGCCCGTACCGGGCGACCCGTTGGTCGGAGACCTGCTTCGACGGATGGCGCGGCAGAGGGGGGTTCCCGATGATCGCATCATCAGTTGTGGGCGGGCCCTGTACACCACCGACGAGAGCGCCCAGCTTGCCGATTCGATGCGGACTCGCGGTGTGAAGCACGTGCTGCTCTGCACGAGCGCTTCGCACATGCCGCGGGCCCGCATGATCATGGAGCGGCTGGGCTTCCGGGTCACCCCCCTTCCCGCGGACTTCGACACGCGGGGCTCCGCCGAGCGATTCACGCTGATGATGCTGGTTCCACGGGGAGGTGCCCTGGCCCAGACCGAGAACGGCCTGAAGGAGTGGGTCGGGGCTTTCCGAGAGTGGGTCGCGCCGAGTTCGACCGAAGCTCCACCACCTGCCCCGAGATGACCTGCGTCTGGATCATCAACCACTACGCGGGTGGCCCTGGCATCGGCACCGGCTGGCGACACTGGGAATTGGCGCGGCGATGGATCCAGTCTGGTGGAAGGGTCCGTGTGTTCACCGCATCCACATCGATCGGCGGGTCCGTTCGCGAGGAGCGAGATGCACATAGGGACGTGCTGGGTGTGCCATTCCACTTCGTCCGGACACCCGCCTACGGAGGCAACGGCCTGGGTCGACTTCGGAACATCGTGGCCTTCAACAGGCGCGTGCAACCGACCATGCGCCAAGTGATGCGCATGAACGATGAGCGGCCTGACGTGATCCTGGCCTCGAGTCCACAGCCCCTGGTCTGGCCCGCGGCCGCCCGTTTCGCGCAGTCGATCGGCGCCGCATTCGTTCCGGAGATCCGCGATCTCTGGCCCGAGAGTCTGCTTCAACTGGGCGGGCTACCGGGTTGGCACCCGCTGGTCGCCTGGTGTCGATGGGCCGACAAGGCGGCGATGCGGTCGGCAACCTTGGTGTTCTCGCCTCTGGGTGACGTGCAGGCGGCCATCAGGGCGCGTGGCCATGCCTCGCTGCCATGCGTGCACGTGCCCAACGGGGTCGCCCTGGAAGGCACGTCGCCACCAGCGCTGGAAGCCGATCTGCAATCGTGGATCGATGGAGCGAGAAGTTCGGGACGCAGGATCGTGCTGTACGCAGGCGCGCTGGGTGTGCCCAATGCCATGGATCAACTGCTCGAAGCTCTGAACGAGCTCTCGATCGA
>JBILWQ010000285.1:0-3164 GCA_044369805.1 Phycisphaerales bacterium | reverse complement strand
GCGACACGCTCGTGCTCTCTCGCTCGCAGATGGACACCCGCCTGCTGCACGCCGCGGCGAATGCGGGCGTCATGCTGGCGTGGCCCTTCGTGGCCTCGGTCGAGGGTGATGGCCTCTGCCGTCTTCAAGGGCCTGGAGGCGATCGAACCGTGCACGCCCGCATGCGCGTGGTGGCGGATGGTCTTCAGGGTGGTGCGCTCCGGGACAACCCCCGCTTCGCGTGGCGCGTGCGGCGCGCGAGCCGCATGGGCCTGGGCGGTTTCCTGCCCGCCGGAGCCGTGGATGTGGAGGAGGGCGAGATCCACATGCGAGTGGACCGCGCGGGCTATGTCGGCATGGTGCGACTGCCCGATGGCCGGATCGACGTGGCCGCGGCGATTCGACCCGAAGCCCTTCGCGAGCATGGCAGCGCCGCGAACGGCATCATGGCGCTGCTGCGGGGCGCGTTGCGCGATCCTGCCGCTGTCCGGGCGGCCGCGTGGCACGGCACGGCGCGACTGTGGCGGAACCGTCCTCATCTGCATGGCACGGACACCCTGATCGCCGGCGACGCCGTGGGGTACGTGGAACCGTTCACCGGCGAGGGGATGGGCTGGGCACTCGCCACCGGTGCTGCCGCGGGCGCCCATGCCGCGGCGGTGCTTCATGGTCAGGCGAGCACCCAGGCGTGGGCTGCCCGCGTGCGGGCGTTGACCGGCCAGGCACGCATGCGATGCGGAGTTGTGGCGTGCATGCTTCGGCACCCGTGGCTGGTGCAGGGGGCGATCGGGTCCGCCGCCGTGCTGCCCGGAATGGCGGCCCGCGTCGCGGCATCGCTGGGAGCCGCCCATGACGGGGGCGAGACACCATGCCGGGCATGATGCGTGCCTCGCTGCTGGGACTGGGCACCGCGGTTCCAGACCGCGTGCTCGAGCAGTCCGCGTGGGTGGAGATCGCGGACCGGATCGCACCACCGAGCGTGGACCGGGCCGTGACCGAGCGACTCGCCCGGCGAAGTGGAATCGAGCGGCGGCACTGCCACACGGCCGATCGGGCGGGCGAACCCACCTTCTATCCGGCCGATGCGCGGGGTCTGGGCCCTGGCACCGCCGTGCGCATGCAGCGGTTCGCGGCCGCGGCCCGGCCGCTCGCCTCGGCAGCCTGCCGGCAGGCGCTCGGCCGCTCGCGAACGCACGCCGACCACATCACCCATGTGGTCACGGCCAGCTGCACCGGGTTCGAGGCACCCGGACCCGATCAGTGGCTGGTGGAGGACCTCGGGCTGCCGGCGACCGTTCGACGCACGCATGTGGGCTTCATGGGGTGTCACGCCGCGGTGAACGCCCTGGCGGTGGCGACGGCGATGGTGCAGGCCGACCCGCGGGCCCGCGTGCTGGTGTGCTGCGTCGAGATCTGCTCGGTGCACCTGCACTACGGGGATCGCCTGGACCGACTGATCGCCAACACGCTGTTCGCGGACGGAGCCGCGGCCGCGGTGGTGGGCATGGACACCGACGCTCCGGGGCTTCTTGCCTTCGACAGCGTGCTGCTGCCGGACTCACGCGACCAGATGGGGTGGACCGTTGGTGATCATGGCTTCGAGATGACGCTCGGGGCGCGCGTGCCCGAGATCCTGCAGACGCAGGTGGGCCCGTGGATCCGCTCGCGGCTCGCGCGTCACGCCCTTCAACCTTCGCAGGTGGGTGGCTGGGCCATCCATCCGGGCGGGCCGCGCGTGATCGAGGCCGTGCTGAATTCGCTGCACCTGCCGGAAGCGGCCGGAGCGGCCAGCCGGGCGATCCTGAACGACTTCGGCAACATGTCGAGCGCCACCCTGCTCTTCATCCTGGACCGACTGCATCGGGAGGGTGCGGCGCGACCCTGGGTCGGCATGGCCTTCGGGCCGGGCCTGGCGGGCGAGGCCCTGGTGGTGGACTGAAGGCGCGTTCAGCCACCGAGCAGCCGCAGCAGCTCGGCGTGCATGTCCGGATGGCAGGCGACCGAGTCGCCACCGTGGATCCCCGGTTGGCCCCTCCAACTGGTGAAGGTGCCACCGGCCTCGGCGATGATCACCGGAAAGGGCCCGCAGTCCCAGGGGTTCATCATGGGATCGAGCGCCACCTGGCAGCGTCCGGTCGCCAGCAGCACCAGCGAATAGCAGTCGCTCCAGCCTCGCATGCGGCCGAAGGTCTCCTCGAGGCGGCGAAGCACGCCCATGCGATCCGTGCGGCGGTAGTACTCCACGCCGGTGGTGCATGCGATGCAGTCCCTGAAGGCGCGCGGCTCGCTCACGCGGGCCTGGACCCGCGGCCTGCCCTCACGCTCCCACCACGCGCCACCACCTTCCACGGCCCACACGCGCTCGCGCAGCGCCGGCATGCTGGCCACGCCGGCGACGATGCGCCGCGTGCCATCCGAGGCGGTGTGCTCGATGCCGATGAGCGAACCGTAGAGCGGCACCCCCGCCGCGAAACTGACCGTGCCGTCGATGGGGTCGATGACCCAGTCGAATCCGCTGGTGCCGGGCTGGCGACCGAACTCCTCGCCCAGGAAGCCGTCGCCGGAGAATCGTGCCTTCACCGCCGTCCGGATGAGCTGCTCCGCCTCGCGATCGGCCTGCGTGACGGGGCTCTCGTCGGACTTGCTCTCCACCCGGACCCGGTCGCTCTGGAAGTAGGAACGGGTCAGCTCCGCGGCCTGCTCCGCGACCGTCAGGAGCAGGTCGAGTCGATCGCGCACCTGGGCATCGGCGTGCTGGATGGGGGCTTGCATGGCAAGGCAGCGTAGCGATGACCGGTGCATGCGTCGGGGGTAGGCTCGCCCCCATGAGCCTCACCTTCCTGCAGAGCGTGGTCGCTGCGGTCACCCTGCTCCTGGCCTGCCTCCCCGCGTCCAGTGCCGACTTCCCGCGCGTGCTCCCCACGCTGAAGGTGGCCCGGGGTTCCAGCGTGCTGGTGGTCCACTATCGCCGGCCCAGCGGCGACTACGAGGGATGGAACCTGTGGTGCTGGCCCGGCGGCGGCGAGGGCAAGGCCCACGCGTTCGATCGTCACGACGAGTTTGGCCGCTGCGCGGTGATCACGTTCGACACGGCGCCCACCGGCGCCGGTTTCATCGTGCGGCAGGGCGACTGGCAGGCCAAGGACATCGAGGGTGACCGGGGCGTGTCGTTCGAGTCCTCGCCA
>JBILWQ010000214.1:0-3983 GCA_044369805.1 Phycisphaerales bacterium | reverse complement strand
CTTCGTCGGAACCGGCCGATGAGCCGGGTCCGCCACGGCACCCGACCGCGACGCGCGAATCCCTGGGCCGCGAACTCGGACTTCAGCTTGCTGATGTCCACGTTGCTCGGGCATTCGCTCTTGCAGGCCTTGCAGCTCAGGCAGAGATCGAGCGTGGCCTGCGTGCCTGGATCGCGCCAGTCCGGCGAACCCGCATCGCCGAACTGCCCGGTGATGGCCAGTCGCAACGCGTTGCCTCGGCCTCGCGTGGCGTGCCGCTCATCCAGGGTGGCGCGGTAGCTCGGGCACATGGTGCCACCCGGCTGCACGCGGCGGCAGAGCCCCGCGCCGTTGCACGCCTCGACCGCCGCATCGAAGCCGTGCTCGCGGTCATAGTGCATGAAGGTGGGGACCTGCGGCACGGGCAGGTCGCGATCGGCGGGCCGGACGCGCAGGCGCTCCACGATCGCCCCGGGTCGTCCCACATCGACCAGATTTCCGGGATTCATGCGACCCTCGGGATCGAACACCGCCTTCACCTGCCGGAAGCCCTCGCAGAGCGGCGCACCCATCACGCGGTCGAGCAGCGGCGTTCGGATGCGCCCATCCCCATGCTCGCCACTCAGCGCCCCACCGAATCGCCGCACCAGGTCCGCGACCTCCGTGGCGATCGACACCATCTCCGACCGACCCTTCGCGTCATGGATACGCACCAGAGGCCGGATGTGCAGGCACCCCACGCTGGCGTGCGCGTAGTAGGCCGCCTTCGTGCCATGCCGCTCCACGATGGCCCGAAACCCGTCCACGAACTCGGCGAGCCGGGCGGGATCGACCGCCGTGTCCTCCACGAAGGTGACGGGCTTGCGGTCCCCGGGCACCCCGTGCAGAAGCGGCTCGCCGGCCTTCCGCAACTTCCACGCGCTGGCCAGCGTGGCGGGGTCCTCGTGCCGCTGCATGGGTGCCCGCGGCAGCGCAGTCGACAGGCGGTCGAACCCCCGCCGAACGTCGGCGATCGAGGCCCCCTGGAACTCCACGTACATGACCGCACCCAGACGGCCGGTGGCGGGCTTGGGCAGCACATCCACGTAGCGACGGTACTCGGTGTTGGCCATCGCGGTCTCGATGACCACGTCGTCGACCAGTTCGACCGCGCTTGGACCGCAGTCGAGCATGCGAAGCAGTTCGGCGAGCGCCGCGGGCACGCTCTCGAATCCCACGATGGCGAGGCCGGTGGCGGCCGGCTTCCTCGCCAGACGCAGCGTGGCGCCGGTGACCGTGCAGAGCGTGCCCTCGCTGCCGCACACCAGGGTGGCCAGATTCACGGCGTCGAAGGTGCCGCGCGTGCAGGCATCGAGCTGCTGCAGCAGGAGATCCACGTTGTAGCCATCCACGTGCCGGCGGATCTTCGGAACCCTCGCCTCGATCTCGCCCCGAAGGGGCCGCACGATCGCCTCAAGCCGCTGGGCCATCACCCGCTGGCGAGGATCCCGCTCGCAACTGCCGCGCTCCAGACGCATGGCGGTCCCATCGGGGAGCACCACGTCAACCGCCAGCAGGTTCTCCACGGTCCGCCCATGGATGATGCTGCGGGCACCCGCCGAGTTGTTGCCGATCATGCCGCCCAGCGTGGCGTGGCTGCTCGTGGCCACGTCGGGACCGAAGAGCAGACCCTGCGGCGCCAGCGCGGCGTTGAGCTGGTCCAGCGTCACACCCGGCTCCACGTCGGCCTCCATGGCCTGGGCATCGACCCGGCGGATGCCGCGGCAATGGGCACCGAAGTCAAGCATGACCGCCAGGTTCACGCACTGGCCCGCCAGACTGGTGCCCCCTCCACGGGGCAGCACCGGCAATTCCCGCTCGGCGCAGAAGCGCATCACCCGCTCCGCCGACGCCACGCGGTCGAGCACCACCACCCCGATGGGCTCCACCTGGAAGATGCTCGCATCGGTGGCATAGAGCATGCGGTCGTGCCGCTCGAAGCGGATCTCGCCCACACCCAACGACCGGAGTTCATCCGCCAGACGCCGCCGTTCCGCCTCACCCCCGTTCAGCACGCGCAGGTGCACAGGGTTGGTGGCGGGATTCGCTGCGGTCATGGCGTGAGGGGAATGCTATCCCCGCGCTGCTCCGGGGTCGCCTCGATCTCGTGCTCACCCGGTCGCGTGGCCCGTCGCGGCGGCTTCACGGGTGGCGTGGGCATGACCGCCTCGAGCCGACCCACGCGGGGCCGACCCTCGATCGGCGGCGCGAAGATGTCGCTCTCGGGCTCGGCGTGCTCGAACCGCATGCGCCACTCGATCCAGGCTCCTTTGGGCACGCGTGGTCCGGCATCGATGCGGCGAACCGCCTCGATGAGGCGAGGATGGTCGTCGCCGCGGAAGCGCAGCACCCACGAGCCACGTTCGCCCCGCAAACGGATCACCCGATCCGCGCCATCGACTGCAGCCCCCTCGACCACCACCGAGCCGGCCTCTGGATCCATGTCGGCGGGCCAGCGATCCGCGGGCAGCAGCAGCATGGCCGGCTGGGGCCAGGGCATCTCGGCGAAGGTGGCCCGCCACGCGGCGAGTGGCTGGCTTCCGGAGTCCTGATCGATGGCCGACACGCCCTCGGCATGCGCTGCCTGCAGGCGATTCTCCGACATGGCCACGGTGAGGCCGCCCTTGCGAAGCGCGAGCCGAGGACCCCGCGGATCCCAAGCCAGCGCACACGGCTCCGCATTGGCGGCCGACTCCGCCTCACCCTCATGCACCACCACCTGCGTGGCCACCGCGGCGCCATCCGCCCGCCCGGACCAGGCGCGGACCAGACGCGCGGCCTGCGTGGCCGGATCTTCCGGCACGCAGGTGAGCACAAGCGAGAGCAGAGCGGCCGTCGGCATCAGCCCTTGGGCTGCGCCGCCAACGCGGCCTCGGTGGCCTTCTTCAGGTCCGCCACCAGCGTGGGCGAGAGCCCCGTGTGCACATCGGCCAAGCGACCCTGCGGATCGATCACCACGGTGAAGGGAATCCCCTGCACGCCATAGATCCGGGACACCTGGTCGTTGCCATCGATCAGCGTTGGGAAGGTGAAGCCCTTGCCCTTCCAGAAGGTGGCGACCTTCTGCATGCGGTCCTCGGGACCCTCGTCCGACTCCATGGTGTTGATCGCGAAGACCTTCACCGGCTTGCCGGCCGCCCACTGGGCGAACTCGTCGATCTTGGGAAGGCCCTTCATGCAGGGCGCGCACCACGTGGCCCAGAAATCGATCACCACGACCTGGCCCTTCAGGTCCGACAACGCCACCTCGCGACCCTCGGTGTCCTTCAGCCGGAACTCGGGGGCCGCATCCCCGACGTCCAGGGCCTGCTGAAGTGCCTCGAGCGAATCCACCGCCTTGCGACCCTTGCCCTCGAACGCGATCGGACGAGGCAGGTCCTTGTCGTAGGCGGTGGAACCGATGAGCATGGTCACCGGCACGCGGAAGCCCTTGGGGGCCCCCGGCGGCACGGCCGAATAGGCGATGCCGGCCAGGCGTCCAGACGCCGGATCGATGGCCACCTCGGCCTCGCCCTCGCCCTGCTTCAGCAGCACCACGCCCCCCTTGCCGTCGGCCGCACCGCGGAAACCGACCACGCGGGCATCGGGCACGAAGGGACCACCCAGTGCAGCCACCGAGGCCGCACCATCACCCGAGCGGAGCGCGACCTGCGGCAGCGGCATCATGGCGCCGCCGAAGGCGGACTCCATGGCGTCGGTGAGCGAACCGGCCTTGGTCACCTTCATGTACTTGGGGCTGCCGGCCTCGGTCTCGAAGAACAGGTCGTCGCCGATGCGGGTGATGATGGCGTCCGGCGCGGTTATGCGCGCGGCGCCGGCCGGACCGAACGCGATGGCCAGGTCCTGGGTCTGCTCGCCACCACCCGGCACGATGATGGCCAGCTTCACGGTGTCCTCGACCGCCGCGGCGGCGGCGTACGCCTTCGCCAGCGCGGCGACCGCAGCCTCGCCCTTCTTCACCGCCT
>JBILWQ010000213.1:0-3987 GCA_044369805.1 Phycisphaerales bacterium | reverse complement strand
AACGCCTCGCTCACCCTTTCCGTGGGCACGCCGGCCGCGGCCAGCGATGCCGCCACGGCACCCCGATGACTCAGCCGCACCCGCATGTCCGTGGGCTTCAGGCCCAGCCGCTCGAGCGCCAGCACCGCGCAGCCGATCACCTCGGCATCGGCAGCGGCCCCTTCCACCCCCACCAGGTCCACGTTCCACTGCACGAACTCTCGCAGGCGTCCGCGCTGCTGCCGCTCGGCGCGGAAGTGCACGGGAATGGCGAACCACTTCACCGGCAGAGGCAGGCTTCCGGCCTTGGCGGCCACCATGCGGGCCAGCGTGGGCGTGAACTCCGGGCGGAGCGCGTAGTCGTCGTCGCCGCCGGCGCGCCGGAAACTGAACAGCTCGTTCACGATGCCGGGGCCGCTCTTGGCGGTGTAGAGCGAAAGGTGCTCGAAGTTGGGGCCCTCCACCTCGTCGAAGCCGCAGTCCACGCTGGCCTTCCGCCAGGTCGACTCGATGTGGCGCCGCAGCGCCATCGTGTCGGGATAGAAGTCGCGCGTGCCCTTGGGGCCCTGGTGCGTCACGGCCATGGGCGGATGGTACGGAGGCGCCTCAGGCGGCGCGTGCGTCGCCCGGACGCATGGATCGCATCAGGAGGACCGCGGGAAGTCCCGCCAGCGTCCATCCGACCCAGCTGTCGAACACCATGACGGCGGTCCAGTCGTTGGGTGCGCTCATGAACGCCCACACCACCATGTGCGTGGCCAGCGCCATGAACGCGACCATGGCCTGAAGCGCCAGGAAGCGGCGCAGCCAACCGTGGCCCGAACCCGCCAGGCCCACCGCGGCCGCCAGCATGGCAGTCGCGAAGAACTCGATCAGGAACCCTCGCACGAACATGCGCGTGGCGTCCGCTTCCTGACCGCCCTTCGTGACGGCCATCATGATCAGCGGGCCCTTCCGGAACTGCTCCACGCGGGCCTGCTCCATCATGGAGCGATCCGCCGCCGACGCACCGGGCCTCTCGGGCAACGGCGCCGGATGCACGTACATGCCGCTCGCGGGCGCAGCCTGGTCGATCGCCTGCACCACGGCCTCGCCCCCCGGCATGGGATGCATGAAGCGGTCGTAGAGCCCGCCGGCCCAGGCGAAGCCTCCCCACGCGAACACCAGCACGGATCCGAGCACGATGGAAAGCAGGTATCGCTGCGGCATGCGCGGGAGGGTAGCCCCAAGGGTCCGAGAGCGCGGCAAATGAGGCGGGCTTCCCGGGAATTCCGTCAATCGCCATGGGATCGAGCCGCGAGCCCCGATACTTTGACGCTCGTGTGGGCTCCAGACGGAAAGGCGTTGGAGTCATGCCTCAACCTGTTCCCTCTCTCCGGCGGATACCCGTTGCTTCGTGCATTGCCACTCGTGTCGGCCTATTCACGGCCGCGACGCTGGCCCTTCCAGCCATGGCCCAGCAGGGCTGGACCACGGGCCCGGCCACGGCCGACGTGCGGGCCAGCCTGACCTCGAGCACGGCGTCTGGAACCAGGCACGAACCCTGTCACCCGGCAAAGTTCGCGACCCCGACATCATGGACCGACGCCATCGAGCCTGACGATGCACCGGCCAACGCCGCGTGGCCACTTTTCGTGCAGCCCTCCGAGCCCTCCGATGGAGTGCTTCAGCTGGCCGAAGTCCGGGGTGATCCAGACCATCCCGCCGTCGTCGTGGAGGGGCATGCCCTCGGCGACGAACTGGGCCTGCGGGTCTCCGCCGCCTTCCGCAAGCGACAGCCCGAGGACCTTGCGAACCTGCTCGCGGCGAGTTGCTCCGAGGGAGCCGAATTTTGCGGCGCCGCCAGCGTCGACTTCTCGGGCACCATGACGATCCGAATGCCCCTGACCCTCTGTGGGCCAACCATCGTCTCCACCACCGCCGTCCTCAAGGCGATCGATGCCGTGGTGGCACCGGGCTACAGCCACGAAGACGATGTCTGGCATGGTCGATGGACCTGGCAGATCCTGTCGCATCGAACCGATGGTCTGGGCGAGGAGGTGTTCGCCGACACGATCGACCTGATCAGCCCGCAGACCGAGACTGGAAGTCGGACGGCGGTCGAATTGAGCTCGGGCACCTACGAGGTGGTCGCCACCCTGCTCTCGCCGTCCGCGCTGTCCGCAATGGATCCCGACGTGAAGCCTGCCGAGCGCGTGACGAAACTCGCATGCGAGATGGACGTGGTCTGGGCCACGCAGGAGGCCTCGCTCTCGCTGCGCATCCGACCCTTCGACCTCGACGGGTCGGGCGAGATCGACATGGGCGACCTGGCGCTGACCATGCTCGACTTCGGACCGTGCGCCGACTGCGGCTCGGACGTTGACGGCAGCGGCGAGGTCGATCAGGGCGATCTCGCCCTGCTGCTGCTGAACTTCGGAGCCGCGAACTGCGGATGACGGACTCGCCACGGGGCGGGGTCCCGCAGGCACGGGATCCCGCCTCGGGCCTCAGCAGCCTTGCCGCTCGCGCGCCCAGCCGATCCAGCTGGAGTCCGGCAGCGACTTGCCCATGCTGCGGAACATGAAGCTGAGCTGCGCGTTGTGGTAGAGCGCGTGGGTGGGCACCTGCAGCGCCGCATCCACGGCGCGCTGGCGGTAGGTCTTCCCGTCGCGCGTCCGCTCGACGATGCGGCCGCACTCGGCGGGCGTCAGGGCGTCCAGCCAGCGGTCCCAGTCGGTCCGGGTGGCCTTCCATGCCCGCTCGATCGCGTCCAGATCGGGGTACGCCTCGCGCGTGGGCCACACCACCCTGTCCACGGTGCCGTTCAGCACCCCGATCCACACCATCTCCGCACCCAGCAGGTGCAGCAGCGTCTCGAACACGCTCGAGAGGCCGATCGGGAACTGGCGGTGCAGTTCCTCGGAGGAGAGACCGCGGCACGCGGCCATGGAGCGGCCGGTCAGCCAGCGGACCCAGTCATGCGCGTCACGGACGGTCTGGATGTCGCTCATGCGCGGCACCTTACCGCGCGGGACGCATCACCACTCGGGGCCGCCGGCGTAGCGGCCGTAGACGTCGGCCAGCGCCTGCACCATCTCGCCCAGCGTGCAGCGGGCCAGCGCGCCATCCACCAGCGAATCCATCACGTTGCGGCCCTCGCGGGCATCGGTGCGGATCCGGTCCAGCGCCCGCTTCACGCCATCCGCGTCGCGCTCGCGCCGGAATCTCGCCAGACGCTCGCACTGCTCGGTCTCCACGGTGTGCGGGATCTGCAGAATGGAGACCTGCCGCTCCTCGTTGCCCTCGGGGTACGCGTTCACGCCCACGATGATGCGGTCGCCCGCCTCCATCTCCTGTCCGAAGCGGTAACTCGCCTCGGCGATCTGCCGGCGGAAGTAGCCCTTGTGGATGCCGCTCACCACGCCGCCCATGTCGTCGATCTCGGCAATGAGCTGGTTCGCGTCGTTCTCCATGCGGTCGGTGAGCGCCTCCACGAACCAGCTGCCCCCCAGTGGATCCACCGTGCGGTGCACGCCGGTCTCGTGGGCCAGGATCTGCTGCGTGCGAAGCGCCACGCGCACCGCCTGCTCGGTGGGCAGGCCCAGCGTCTCGTCCATGCTGTCGGTGTGCAGGCTCTGGCAGCCACCCAGCACCCCCGCCATGGCCTGGAAGGCCACGCGCACGATGTTGTTCAGCGGCTGCTGCTCGGTGAGCGAGCACCCGGCGGTCTGCACGTGCGTGCGCATGAGCCAGCTGCGCTCCTGCTTGGCGCCGAAGCGGAACCGCATGGCGTTCGCCCAGATGCGGCGAGCGGCCCGAAGCTTGCAGATCTCCTCGAAGAACTCGTTGTGGCTGTTGAAGAAGAAGCTGAGCCGCGGCGCGAAGGCGTCCACGTCCATCCCGCGCTTCAGGCAGGCTTCCACGTACTCCATGCCGTCGCGCAGCGTGAAGGCCAGTTCCTGCGTGGCGCTGCTGCCGGCCTCGCGGATGTGGTAGCCGCTGATGCTGACGCTGTTCCACCGAGGC
>JBILWQ010000212.1:0-3992 GCA_044369805.1 Phycisphaerales bacterium | reverse complement strand
GACGAAGAGCATCCACAGCAGCGTGAGACTGTCGATGTAGAGGCTCACGTCCGCCTGGAAACTCTTCCAGTCGCCGCCACCCCAGCCGAAGTTCATCCAGTCCCACAGATGCACGATCACCGGCGCCGCGTTGGGGCCGCGCGAGAGGTAGAGCTTCAGGATCAGCGCGAACGCGCCGCCGAGCGCCAGCACGGTGACCGCGGCGGGCAGCTTGTTGCGGACCCGCATCATGGCCAGCAGCACGCAGGCCACGGCCGAGAGCGCGGGCAGGGCCAGCACCCAGCCCATCCAGGCGAGTTCGGGGGCTGCGGTGGCCGCGACGATGGGCGCCTCGGCCAGCGAGCCGTGGCCCGCATCGCCGCCAAGGGCAAGCATGAGCGAGGGCAGCGTCATTCGTGGAGTTCCTGCCAGGCCTCGGCGCTGAGGGTCTCGCGGCGTCGATACAGCAGCACCACCAGCCCAAGGGCCAGGGCCGCCTCGGCAGCCGCAACGGTGAGGATGAAGATGACGAAGACCTGACCGCCCGTATCGCCGCGCATCTTGCCGAACGCGATGAAGGCGATGGCCGCCGCCTGCAGCATGAGCTCCGTGCAGAGGAACATGAGGATCATGTTCCGGCGGACCAGGAAGCCCACCAGACCCGTGGTGAACAGCGTGGCGCTGAGCACCAGGGCGATCACGATGCCGGCCGATGGCTGGGCCAGCTCGCTCACGCGGCACCCCGCTCGTTCTCGGGCAGATCGAGCACCATGCCGCCCATGCCCGCGGCCTTCCGCCGCTCATCCTCACCCAGTTCGATCTGTCGGCGTGCAAGCACCACGGCTCCGAACATGGCCATGAGCAGGATCACGCCCGCCAGTTCCAGGCTGGCGGGATAGCGTGCCACCAGATCCAGGCCAACCACGTGCACGTTGTCGGGCTGATCCGCGGGCGCTCCGTCGGTGGCCTGCATGCGTGGCAGCCGCTGCTGGGCCTGCACGTGCGAGTCGGTCGTCCGGATGGCGGCCGAAGGGGCCGCATCCGCCGACATGGGCGGCACGCGCTCCACCACCGAGCCAAGCGCCGCAAGCAGGAAGAAGCCCAGGAAAGCCGCCACGAGTGGTTCGCGGGGGACGCGGTCGTAGTCCTCGGCGCCGATCCGACCGATCTCGTCCTCGGGGCTCTGGTGGGCCAGCATGAGCACGAACATGTAGGTGATCAGGATGGCGCCCGCGTAGACGATCACCAGCGCAAAGGCGAGGAATTCAGCCTCCAGCATGAGGAAGATGGCCGCCGCCGAGATGACCGTGAGCACGAAGTAGATGGCCGCGAACACGGGGCGGGGGTGGGTGATGACCCGCACCGCCCCGATCACGCCGACCGTGGCCACCGCGAGCGCCAGCGGGGTGCTGGCACTGGTGGCCGAGGCACCGGCCAGCCGAAGCCCGAATCCCATGAGCAGGGCGAATCCCGCCAGGCCGATCACGGCACCCGCCCGCCGCAACGCGGCGCGACCCGGCCTCAGCACCATGACGAGCCCCGCAGCGGCGATGGCCGCAGCGACATACCAGGGTGTCATCGGGGATCCTGCGAGAGCGTTCATGCGCGGTCGGCGTGGTCGGTGGGGTTCGGCTTCGTCGGCCACGCGAGCGAGGACTCGGTGGAAGGCGGAAAGGTATGCGGCCCGCCGTGAACCCGCAAGGTGATGGGCCTTGACGGTCAAGCAACACCAGCGGTGGGAGCCGAAGGCCCAGTCGCCCCCACCGGTCGCTACCCTGCCCGCCATGCCGTGGACCTGGTGGCACACGCTTCCCAACGCCATCACCTCGCTGCGACTGCTCCTGGCCGCGGCGTGCCTGACGCTGCTGGCCGTCATGGCGGGCCAGCCCATGGCCGGACGGGCAGAGCTTGGGTCCTGGGCGATCGGCATCTTCATCGTCGCCGCGCTCTCGGACATCCTCGATGGCTATCTGGCCAGACGCTGGAACGCGGTCACGCCCTTCGGTCGCGTGATGGATCCCTTTGTGGACAAGGTGCTTGTGCTTGGAACCTTCATGCTGCTGGCTGGCCCGGGACTGGGTGATGGTCCCCACGCCTCCGGTGTCGCGGCGTGGATGGTGGTGCTCATGTTCGCCCGCGAGTTGCTGGTCACGAGTCTTCGGGGGGTGCTCGAAGGCATGGGGCGACCCTTCCCGGCCGACCGGTTCGGGAAGGCCAAGATGTTTCTCCAGTGCATCGCGGCCCCGGCGGCCATCAACATGTGCAGCCACGGCTGGTTCCCTCCGGCGTCGGCGGGCGTGGCTTTCGCCACATGGACGCTCTGGATGGCGGTGGTGGCGACGGTGCTGAGTGGCCTGCCCTCGCTGGGCCGGGCGACGGCGCTGCTGCGGGCTGGAGGAGAACGGTGAAGTCGCGGGAACTCCGGGCAGGCCTGGGCGCATGGCCATGGTTTGCCCTCACCGCGGGGGGTCTGGGCCACATGTGGCCCGCCAGCGGTACGTGGGGCAGCCTTCCGCCGACGCTGCTCTTCGCGGGCATGGCGTGGATGCAGGCCACGATCGGATGGCATGTGGTGGTGCAGGCGGCGCTCGCCCTGGCCGCGAGCGTGGCGTGCATCAGGCATGGACATGCCGCGGAGCGCGTCACCGGCCGCAAGGATCCCGGCGTGGTGGTGATCGACGAGGTCGCCGGCATGTCGCTCACGCTGGTCGTCACGCTGCCGCTGCTCCTGGTGCTGGATGGCCAGCCCGGCCGATGGGCCCAGGCCTTGCCGATGCCGCTCGCTCTCACGCTGGCCTGCGGGTGCTTCGTGTGGTTTCGCGTGATGGACGTCATCAAGCCGCCGCCGGCCCGTCGGCTGCAGTCGCTTCCCGCCGGCGTGGGCGTGCTCGTTGATGACCTGGTCGTCGCACCCTATGCGGCGGCGGCGTGCATCGCCTCGATCGAGGTCTGGGTGCGGTGGCTGACGCCCGTGGGCTGATGATCAGGGCTTCGCGCCCGCCGCAGTCTCGACGCGTTCCTCCTTCGGAGGCCGCGTGCGCAGCATGCTGGCGAAGACGAACGCCCCCAGCACCGAGCAGATGCCCAGCAGGATGACCTGCGGACTGCCGATGCCATCGACCTGCCACCGTTCCCATGCCCGCCAGGCCAGGGCCACGGCGGCGATGAGCGGCACGAGCAGTCCGGCATGGATGCCGATCATGCCGATCACGCGGTCCTTGCGGATCCAGAGCGACATGATGCTGCAGAGCGCCAGGGCGGCGGCCAGCAGCAGCGGCAGGGCCGCATTGGCCAGACCGCTCTTCTGGGGGTCCGTGAACCGCCACGCCACCAGCGCCGCGCCGGTGAGCGCGGCGGCGTAGACCATTCCGATCACGCTGAAGAGGGCGAGTCGCCAGTGCATGGCCCGAGGCTACAGGGGACGCTCGGAACGCATGTCCACCTTCGCCTCCAGCACCGTGCGCAGGTTGCAGAGGTACCAGCGCCAGCTCTCGGCGTCGTTGGCGGCGGCGATGAGCGAGTCGGTGTCATCAGGGAAGGGGCCATGTCGCTGGATCACGCGGGCACCCTGCTCCACATCGGGGCTCACGGTCCATTCCAGCGGCACGATGTCCTCGCCGATGCCCACAGGCCAGCCCCAGGTGATGCGGCCGCCCGCGTCGAAGTCCAGGATCGGGACCTCGAAGGCCCGCCGGAACTTGGCGTCGAAGGCCAGTTTCATGTGGCCGCCCTTGCGCAGGTCGACCTCGGCCGCCAGCGTGAACCACCGCGTCAGCCCCGCGTCGGTCGTCAGGCAGCCGAAGACCTCCTCGTGGCTGGCCGCGATGGTCTCCTTCAGCGTGACCCAGATGCCGTCGTCCTCGCGCTTGACCATGGGGGAAGCCTAGGTTCTGTCTGACGGATCCGCCGGGCTTCAATCCGCACGGCATCCCGGCTGGCGGCGTCGGCTTCGACTCGCCGTATCGCTGCGGATACGGTCTCGCCTTGCCTCCTGGCCATCCGGGCACCGATGC
>JBILWQ010000211.1:0-4005 GCA_044369805.1 Phycisphaerales bacterium | reverse complement strand
ATGCCGTATACGCTGGCGATGAAGCCCAGGGGGATGAAGATGGTGGCCACGATGGTGAGGAACTTGTTCACCTCGCCCAGCCGGTTGCTGGTGGCGGTGAGGTAGATCTCCATCAGGTCGCTGGCCATGAAGCGGTCGGTCTCGAGCAGGTCCATCAGGCGGGCCACGTGGTCCTGCGCATCGCGCAGGTACGGCCGCAGCTCCTGGCCGTAGACCCGGTCCAGTGCGCTCATGGCGGCCACGGCGTCGCGCATGGGCCACACGGCGCGGCGGATGCGCATGAGATCCACCTTGATCGCGCGGATGTCGTGGATCTGGTGCACGTCCACATCCTCCACGATGCGCTCCTCGAGTTCCTCGAGCCGGTCGCCCATGTGGCTGACCAGCGGGAAGTAGGCATCGATCACGGTGTCGATGAGCGCATAGGCCAGATACGCCGCGTTGCTGCTTCGCACACGGCCTCGGCCGCTGCGGATGCGATCGCGGATCACCGTCAGGCAGTCGCCCGGCGCCGTGGCCTGGAAACTGACGACCGCCCGGTCCACCAGGTACAGGCTCAGCTGCTCGCTCTCGAAGCGCACCCCCTCGCGGTGCACCTGCGGCATGGGCACCACCAGGAAGGTGTTGTCGCCGTAGCTCTCGACCTTGGCCCGCTGCGTGGTGTCCGTGATGTCCTCCATGGCCAGCGGGTGAATGCCGAACACCTCCTGCACGCCCCGCAGCACGGCCTCGTCGCCGAAGCCGTCCACGTTGAGCCAGACCACCGGCCACTTCGCCAGCAGGGGCCGGATCTCCGATGCGTCCTTGAGCGTGACCTCCTCGAAGCCGGAAGCGGAGAAGCCGAATGCGGTGAGCACCGGGCGCGACGCCTCGGGGTCGACCTGCATGGTGCCCGGGGGCAGGTTCAGGTTGGGCATGCGCCGCTTGCGGCGCTTGGGCATGGGCACCGGCATCCAGGACATTCCCGAACGCTACCCCTCGGCCGCGTGTGTCTCAACCGCTTCGGGTGGGTGAGTGTCAGATTTTCCGGGTGTTGAACGCGACCCACACCATCCATGCGGCAAGCGCCGCGCGGGCTGTCCAGCCGAGCGTGCGAAGCCAGTTGGTCTGGACCAGGCGCTCATGCGCGGCGGCATCGAAGCCCTGAGCGAGCACCGCGTGGCACGGAACGCTCACGAGAAACGTGACCGCCCAGATCATGGCCACCAATCCCGCGCCCACCCAGGGCATCCACGCGGGAATGGCCGCGGGCCGCTGAAGCATGAGCAGACCCGCGATGGCGGCCTCGGCCAGCATGGCCGGTCCCACCAAGGGCGTGATGGCGCTGGAATGAAGCCGCTCGTACTGGGCGAAGTGGTCCATGCCCACCCGGGCCATGAGCGGATAGTGCACGATCTGGATGGTCCAGATCAGACCTGCCAGGAAGCCGCTCAGAAGCAGTTGGGCGATCAGCAGGGGCACCGGGGGGTGTTCGCGAGTGCGGTCGGCGGGATTCGTGTCAGGCGATCGGTATCGATCGGAGTTCGCCGGTGGCGGGCACGAGCAGGGCCACCGTGAAGGGGTTGGCCCGGTGAAGGGCACCCGGGTTGATCACCCGGGTCCCGCCCAACCGGCTGTCGCTCCGGACATGGGTGTGGCCGTGCAGCAGGAAGTGGGCCCCCTCATCCACGGCCGCCTGCATCAGGTCCTGATCATCGCCGTGCGTGAAGGCCAGCGAGTGGCCATCCATTTCCATGCGGCCCATGGGATGGTGCACCCGCAGCCCGATGTCCCGGGCGTACCGGCCGAGCGTGCGGGCGGGATCGCAGTTGCCGAACACCACGTGGGCGTCCAGGGCGGCCAGCTGGTCGAGCACCTGTTCGGTCTCCACGTCGCCGCAGTGGATGAAGCGGGTCGCGCCCGCGGCCTGCAGCGCCTCGATCGCGCGGTGCGTGCGGTCGGCCTGGCCGTGGCTGTCGGAGAGGATGCCCAGATGCACGTGCACGCCCGCATGCTGCCTGCGGGCGGCCCGCAGGGCAAGGGCGGTAGCCTCGCTCCGCCATGAATCAGCCCGGCACCATCGTGACGCGTTTCGCGCCCTCGCCCAGCGGCCACCTGCATGTGGGTGGGGCCCGCACAGCCCTGTTCTGCTGGGCCTACGCCAAGGGCAGGGGTGGCAGGTTCCTGCTCCGCATCGAGGACACCGACCAGAAGCGATCGAGCGATGCCGCGAGCGTGGGCTTCCTGAAGGACCTGAAGTGGCTGGGCATCGACTGGGACGAGGGCCCCGAGTTCGAGGGCTGTGGCGGTGGGGCGAACGGTCCGTACTTCCAGAGCGAACGGCTCGACATCTACGACCGGCACCTGAAGGCGCTGGTGGATGCGGGCAAGGCCTACTACGCCTTCGACACCGCCGAGGAACTGGATCGGAAGCGCGCTGCGGCGAAGGCGGCGGGCACGGCCTATCGCTACGACGGCAGCGAGAGTGTGGCCCGGCCCAGGGCCGAGGTCGAGCGGCTGCTTGCCGAGGGACGCCAGGCCGTGATCCGCTTTCGCACGCCGCCCGGGCCCATCACCATTCGGGATCAGGTGCTCGGCGACGCCACGCTGCCCGCGGGCGAGGTGGATGACTTCGTGATCCGCAAGGCGGACGGATTTCCCACCTACCACTTCGCGGTGGTGGTCGATGACGAGCTCATGGGGGTCACGCACGTGCTGCGGGCCCAGGAGCACTTCAACAACACCGCCAAGCACATGGTGCTGCAGGATGCGTTGGGCTTCCGCAGGCCGGTCTACGGCCACCTGCCCATCATGACGAATCCGGATGCCAGCAAGATGAGCAAGCGCGACAAGGACAAGGTGCTGCGCAAGGCGGTGGCCGAGCGGAAGCTGGCGGCGCCGCCGGCGGGTACCGTGAGTCCGGAGCGTTTCACCGCCTGGATCGGCGACAAGAACACGCAGCTGGACCTGGAGGAGGCGATCCGGCTCGCGGCGGCCCTGGATGTGGCGCTTCCCGAGATCAACGTGGACGACTTCCGCCGCAGCGGCTACCTGCCCGAAGTCATGTGCAACTTCCTGGCCCTGAATGGCTGGAGCCCGGGCGAGAACCGCGAGAAGTTCGACACGGATTTCCTGAAGCAGGCCTTCGACCTGGGCCGCGTGGTCAAGACGCCGGCCAAGTTCGACCGGGTGAAGCTGCTCAGCTTCAACTGCGACGCCATCACCGGCATGCCGCGCGAGCGGTTCGTGGCGCTGGCCCGAGCGCATGGCCACGCCTACCACCCCGAGTTCATGCGCAAGCTCGCGCCGGAGCAGTTCGAGGCCCTCGCGGGGGCGAGCCACGAGCGATCCAAGACGCTCGACGACCTGTTCCGCGGCAACCGCTTCCTGGTGGTGGCGGATGCCGCCCTGGCCTGGGATGCCAAGGCGGCGGAGAAGAACCTGAAGGGTGGCGAGCCCAGTGGACTGACCCACCTGAAGGCGGTGCGGCCACTGCTGGCCGAGGTGAAGACCTGGAATGCCGCTGCGCTGGAGGCGGCCATCAAGGGCTACGCCGACGCGCACGCGGGCGGCCAGCTCGGCAAGGTGGCCCAGCCGCTGCGGGTGGCGGTGAGCGGCGGCACGGTGAGCCCGCCCATCTTCGACACGCTGGCCATCCTGGGCCGCGAGAGCAGCCTGGCCCGGATCGACCGGGCAGTCGGCCAGTTCGGCTGATTCACGGCGACTGCCACATCAGCACCAGCACGCCCTCGTGCTCCAGGCGCTGGCTTGGCGACGCGAGCGCTGCAATCGCCTCGGTGGCCGAGTCGCGTTCCGGCGAGACGAGGGCCACGCGGCGGCCCGAGCCCGCGGCGAGCGCATTGCGGATGGTTTCCGCCAGACGCTCCGTGGGCACCAGCCGATCCATGTCCTCCTGCGGCTGCATGCCGCCGTCGAACTCACCGGGCCAGCCGGTCACGAGCACGTCGCGTCGACCGGTCTCCCAGATCACCGCATGCGCAAGCGGCGAGGTCGAGATCACGGTGT
>JBILWQ010000209.1:0-4012 GCA_044369805.1 Phycisphaerales bacterium | reverse complement strand
CGTCCTGAATGGAGTTGTTGAGGGCGTGGCCGAGGTGCAGGGCCGCGGTCACGTTGGGCGGGGGAATGAAGATGCAGTACGGGGACCGGCTCGACCCGGGCTGGGCGGCGAAGCAGCCCGACTTCAGCCATCGCTCGCGGATCCGGGGCTCCTCGTCCTGCGGGCGGTAGGATTTCGCCAACCCGGTCGCGTCGGGCGCCCGATCAGCGGCGTGCTCGGCCTGGGCCTGCGTCATGAGAACCCGATGGTATCCAGCCCTCGCACGAATGCTGCTGGCTCTGGCCGCGAGCGCGGCCGCCGCATGCGAGGATCATGAGCCGGCGGGCACGCCGCCCCCCTCTGCCACGCGCACCCTCCAGACGCTCGAGTCGATCGAACGCCTGCTCGATGCGGGACGGACCGCGGAGGCTCTTCGTGCGGCGGAGTCACTGGCCCGCAGCCTGCCCCGGGATCCGCTTGGCGCGGAGATGCTGGGCCGGGCGCGGATGGCCGCAGGGTCACCGGCAGGCGAGATCGCGGATGCGTGGGGCGCGGCCGCGGATCTGGATCCCTCGAGTCCCGGCCTGCAGAGCTCGGCCGGGATCACTGCGGCCGCGGCGGGACGCTGGCGGGACGCCCTTGGGCGGCACACCGCCGCGCGACGGATGCAACCGGGAAATCCGCAGCACTCCATGCACATGTCGATCGCGCTTCGTCAGCTGGGCCGCCCGACCGAGGCTCTGCCGCTGGCCGAGGCCGCCCGGACCCTGGCCCCCACCGATCCCACCGTGAACCTGGCGCTGGCGGAGGCCCTGACTGCGTGCGACCGCGGCACCGAGGCCCTCCGGGTTGTCCAGGCCGTGGCGGAGGGTCACGCGCGGGACCCGGCAATCATGGTGCAGGCCTCAGACCTGGCTCAACGCTGCGGCGACGCCGCCGCAGCCGAGGCGTGGATCCGTCCGCTGGCCACCGCAACGGACGCAACGGACGCGCTCATCGAGCGATGGTCATCCTCGCTCATGGCGACAGGTCGTCCCGCCGAGGCGGGCAACGCGATGGAGCGGATCGCCCTGCGACCGGGCTCAGGCTGGCCACCCTGCATCCGCATGGCTGAATGCCTCGCGGCTGCCGACATGCCCCACGAGGCCCTTGCATGGCTGGCCCGCGCCCGCGAGCGCGGCGCTCCGCCGGCCGCCACGCAGGCGGTCGAGCGAGCGTTGGGCCTGCCGCGGTTGGGCGACGTCTCAGCGGAGTGATCGCCCGCCGTCCACGGGAATGGCGGCGCCCGTGATGAAGGGCGCTTCCAGGCAGAGGAAGCGCACGAGCCTGCCCACGTCCTCCGGGGTGCCAGCCCGACCCAGCGGAACGCGGTCCAGGATGCGCGCACGGGACGCCTCGTCGATGGACTCCGGCCACGCCACCACCCCGGGCAGCACCGTGTTGGCGCGAATGCGGGGCGCCAACTCGACCGCCATCTGCTGCACCGCCTGCGCCAGCGCCGCCTTGGACATGAGGTAGCCCGCATAGCCACGGACCGGGGTGCCGGCGGCGTGCGCGTCACCGATGGCCACGATGCTCCCTCCACCGGGCAGCGAGCTCCGCTCCAGCAAGGACCGGACGGACTGCGCCATCAGCAGCGGCGCAACGGCGTTGACCTGCAGCGTGGCGACCAGGTCGTGGTGCGTCCACGACGACCAGGGCTGACCGTGCCAGGCCGCCGCGTTGAGCACGAGTGCATCGAGGTGATCGAGCGACAGCGTCGCCGCCACGGCATCCGGGGAGGTGACCATGGCCAGGTCCAGTTCGACGGCGCGCGCGGAGCGGCCCATGGCGGCGATCCGTCTGCAGACGGCGTCCGCTCCCTCGCGATCCTGCCGATAGGTGATCACCAGATCCATGCCCGCGTCCGCGAGGGCCATGGCGATGGCCGCGCCGACACGCCGCGAACCGCCCGTCACCAGCGCCAACGGCGTCATGACCCGGGCTCCATCCGGCGGCCGGCCATTGCCCAAGCGTCGACCGGACCGCCGGCCCGTTCGGCGCTTCTCGCTGCCCTGCGGCGACAGGACGCCGCCCGAGCCATGAGCAGCAGTGGGATGACCAGGATCAGCGTGACGCCGACCAGCAGACCCAGCCCACCCACCAGTCGCGACATGCCAGCTGCCTCGGCAGCGTCCGAGGTTGGTGGAGTCGGCACCGAAGTTCGAACCAGCATGGAAGCCACGAGGGCAGCATAGGTGCCGCCATCCACGCGTAGACTGCCCGGGTCGCCCGTCCCCGACCGCTCATGCGACTTCCTCGCCTCTTCCGAAGGATCATCTGGCCCCTGACGGCGCTGCTCGTCCTGGTCGTGGGCGTCTGGCTCCTGCTGCTGTCTCCCCCCGTGCTCACCATTCTTGCGGGCGTCGCCCTGGCGCGGGCCACAGGCGTGCCGGTGCAGGTGGAAAGGGCCGCTTGGGACGGGTGGGGCACCCTGACCGCCGAGTCGGTCACGGTCACCGCGCCGGGGTGGGGCGATCCGGCCGATCGGCTGCTGGAGATCAAGGGTTTCAGCTCGGCCTTCCGCCCGCTGGACCTTCTGATCGGACGGATCACGATCGAGGATCTCCAGATGCGCGAGGCGACGCTCCGCCTGGCGCAGCGGGATCTTCCGGACGGCACCCACCTATTCAATCTCTCGTCGCTGACCCCGAGTTCGGGCGGCTTCGGACCTTCGGTGGCCCTGCGTCCAAGCAAGATTCACATCGGCGTGCTCCGCGTCGAGAACCTGGCGTACGCCGTCCGCTCCAACCCAGGCGGTTCCGAATCGCTGGTGTCACGGATCACGCGAGGCTTCCGCGTGAGCATGCAGCACAAGCCCGACGCGGGCCCGCACCAGATGACATTCGAGCTGGTGGAACTGGAGGAGACCGACCTGGCGAGCCAGCCCGCGGCGCGCGACCGCGCCGATGGCCTGCGCATCGACGGCGAATGGAACGAGGTGACGTTCGCGTACGAGGTCCGGATCCCGGGCATCGACTTCGGCACCTCGATCCGGCCGCTGCTTCCGCTGGTGTACGGACAGGGCTGGGATCGTCTGGGCGTGAAGGGCCGGGTGTCGGACCTGCAGATCCGCGGCGATCCACAGCGACCGATCCGGGAGGCCCGGCTCAGCCTGACGGATGCGGCGATCAACCTGGCGGATTTCGGGCTGCGGCAGGATTGGTGGCGCTTCCGCGAGGGCCGAATCGAGGACGCGGCGGGCCTTCCGCGGATGGCGGTCGACCGGGGCACCGTGCTGTTCCACGACGATCAGCTCACGCTCAAGGACTTCGCGGGACGGCTGCTCTCCGTGGTCCCGGTGGAGCGGATGGGGCCGTTCCTGACGGATCCCCGCGAGGTGGCGGTGCCGCTTCCAGCCACGCTCTCGCTCAGCCTGGATTTCCGCCAGACCCCGCCTCCGGCGACCATGGAAGATGCCGAGCGGTGGTTCCTGCAGGCGATCGATCATGCGGGGTTCGATCTCGAGGCCTCGGTTCCCGACTTCACGCTCCGCAACGACCGCGATGGCAAGGCCTGGGTGGTCGAACTGCCTCGCGTCGTGGTGAACATCCTGGACAACTTCAGCGTGCGTCAGGGAAGCCTGGCGATCATGGTCAAGGCGAATCGGCCGCCCTCGCCGGTGGGCTCTCCCGCGCCCGACCCCCGCCTCACCGGCTCCCTCCGCATCCGCGAGGGCGAGGGGGCCTATGTCAACTTCAACTATCCGCTCACGGGGGTCGATGCGCAGATCGAGTTCGAGGACGACCAGGTGCTCGTGCGGCAACTCAAGGCGGTGGGCTCGAGCGGCTGCGGCATCCTGATCTCCGGTCGCGTGGATGGGGCCGAGGACGATGCCGGCGTGGACCTGAAGGTGCAGACCGTCTCACCGGCCCCGATCGACGAGGCCCTGCAGAACGCCTTCCAGCCCGGACCCAGGCGCATCTTCGAGCTGCTCTTCGCGCGGGAGATGCGCCAGAACCTGGTGGATTCGGGACTGCTGCCCGATCAGGGC
>JBILWQ010000210.1:0-4012 GCA_044369805.1 Phycisphaerales bacterium | reverse complement strand
CCTCGGGCGTTCTGGATGACGAGGCGCCCCGGACCACCCTGCTGCAGCGGTGCGGTGCCATGCTGCGGACCATCGTTCGAGAACTTCGTCCCTGGTAGCGATCAGAGAGTCCTGCAGCCCCCAAAAAGGGACCGGGCCCGATCATGCAATCGGGCCCGGTTCGTCTTTGGAGAGCAGCACCCGGCTCGATCTCAGGGTTCCCGTTCGAACCTCGGTCAGCCGCCAGGAGCCTTTGGCTCTCCGATTCGGCAGGCCCCCAAGCCTGCACGATCCTTGCACGCGGCGTGGGACGGACCACGACGGTGCCTGCATCCAATCCAATCTCTTTTGGGAACAGTCGGAGGGAACTTCCGCTGTCACCGAAGGGAACATGAACCCGGACAGGGACTCCGGGACGAGGCCAACATAGCCCGGTTCCGGGGCGGGACAAGTTCCTGACTGCCCCATTTTGCACCATTTTGCGATTTCCAGGGCCCCGGGGGCCGATTCCCGAGCATCCACGCCATGCGAGTCCTTGCCACCTGGGATCACGGTCTGCCCGCCAACCAGACGGCCCTGCAGCGCCTCCAGGCTGGGGGATCCGCCACGGACGCCGTGGAGGCGGGCTGCATGCAGTGCGAACGGGAGAATGGCCAGCGGACGGTGGGCCTTGGGGGCTGGCCGGACCGGGATGGCACGGTCACCCTCGACGCCGCCCTGATGCAGTGCGATGGCCGGGCGGGGTCGGTGGCGTTCGTGCGGGGCGTGGCGCATCCGATCCAGCTGGCCCGCCTGGTCATGGAGCGCACGCCGCACGTCATGCTGGCGGGTGCAGGCGCGGAGCGGTTCGCTCGCGAGCAGGGCATCGAGGTGCGCGAGCGGCCACTGGACGCCGAGCAGCACGCGAAGTGGCAGGCGTGGCTGCAGGAGAAACGGTATGCCCCCGCGGTGAACGTGGAGAACCATGACACCATCTCCATGATCGCCATGGATGCCGCAGGGCGCATGGCGGTGGCCAGCACCACCAGCGGCCTGGCGTTCAAGATGCATGGGCGTGTGGGTGATTCGCCCATCGTCGGGTCGGGACTCTTCGTGGATCGCGGCGTGGGCGGCGCGGTGTGCACGGGACTCGGCGAGGCGGTCCTTCGGACGGCTGGGGCGCACGCGATCGTGGAGGCCATGCGAGCGGGCATGAGCCCGCAGCACGCCTGCGAGGCGCTCATTCACCGGCTGATCGACCGGGTGCCGGGCAGCGGCGACTATCAGGTGGGGGTGCTGGCCATGGATTTCAGCGGCCGCACAGGGGCCTTCAGCGTGCAGCGAGGATTCAGTTATGCGCTGGCCGAGCGTGGCCAGAACACCATGCACCAGGCGCCCGCGGCACTGGGCCAGGACAGCACCATCGACGTGGCCATGCGGGTGCAGGATCGCCCGCACTAGGTCCGGTGTTTGGGAAACGCGGCCGGAGCTCCCATGGCGTCGCGAAGCGACCGGAGTTCGGCCTCGACGAATGCGCCACCCACTCGGCACGAGGCGTGCAGATGCGGCGTGGCGGCCAGCCAGTCGGTGGCGTGGGCGGCTCGCACGCCTCCGCAGGCCACTACCTCAGGCGCGGCGGCGCCCAGGGTTCGGCTGAGTTCCGCCAGCGCGGCACTCTCGCGTTGGAGCAGGGCCACGCGATCACGAAGCGGTGTCACGGCTGCGTTCCAGCCCTGCACGCCAGCCGTGAGCACGCGGCACAGGCCCAGCGCCATGGCATCGCGCCACCCGCGATCACGGTCCACGAGCAGATCGAAGGCCCGATGGAAACTGGTCCGCAGGCGTCGTCGCGAAGCGGCCTCGCACAGCCGATGGCAGCCTTCCAGGTCGATGTCACCCAGATCGTCGAGCATGCCGATGGCGACGGTGTGGGCGCCCGCATCGGCGGCCGCCTCGATGTCGGCCAGGCACGCCTGGCGGAACGCGGGTGTGCCCACGAATGCCGCGGCCTCCAGCGTGGCCAGCATGCCCGGCACGCGCGGCCGGATCATGGCCACCACCTCGCACGGCGTGCTTCGGCGCACTTCCCGCACCAGATCCGGTGAAGGCGACCACCCCTCGCTCGACAGGTCGTGGCAGAGTTCAAGCCGGTCGGCGTGCGGTGCGGCGAGCAGGGCCACCTGAAGCGAGTCCAGCGGAATCTCGAGCGAGCCGGGCATGGGCACAGCGTAACGGGCTTCCACGTGGCTACATTCGATCCATGGGCGACATCACCCTGCGTCACCTGATGGTGGATCTGGAGCGCGCCACCGTGGAGCCACGCGAGGTGATCGTGCGGGAAGGGCGCATCCAGTCCATCCGGGCCGTGACGGGTTCGGTGGATCCGGGCGTGCTCATGCCGGGCTTCGTGGATGCCCATGTGCACGTGGAGAGCAGCATGATGCCGCCGAGCGAGTTCGCGCGCGTGGTCACCTGCCATGGCACGGTGGCCACCGTGAGCGATCCGCACGAGATCGCCAACGTGCTTGGAGAGGCAGGGGTGCGTTTCATGCTCCATGACGGCGCGCGGCGCAACTTCCACTTCCACTTCGGGTGCCCCAGCTGCGTGCCGGCCACCGGTTTCGAGACCGCGGGCGCCACGCTGGACGCGGCGTGCGTGGAGCGGCTGCTGGCGGATCCGCGCATCGGCTACCTGAGCGAGATGATGAACTGGCCGGGCGTGCTCGGCGGCGATCCTCAGGTCATGGCCAAGATCGCGGCGGCAAGGGCCGCAGGCAAGCCCGTGGATGGCCACTCGCCGCAGCTGGTGGGAGAGCAGGCCCGGGCCTACGCGGCGGCGGGCATCAGCACCGATCACGAGTGCGTCACGCTGGAGGAGGCCCGCGGCAAGGCCGACCTGGGCATGCACATCCTGATCCGCGAGGGATCCGCGGCACGCAACTTCGCGGCGCTCTGGCCGCTGCTGAAGGAGCGCCCGGCGCAGTGCATGTTCTGCTCGGACGACGCGCATCCGGATGTCCTGAAGGTCGGACACATCAACGGCCTCGTGGCTCGGGCAGTGGCCCTTGGCGTGGATCGCTTCGATGCCATGCGAGCCGCATGCGCAAATCCGGTCCGCCACTATGGGTTGCCGTGCGGGCAACTGCGGCAGGGTGACCCGGCGGACATGATCCTGGTGCAGGATCTGCAGGCATTCCGGGTGCTTCGAACATGGATCCGGGGCGAGTGCGTGGCGGAGCATGGGCGATCCAACTGGGCACATCTGCCCGTCGAGGCGCCGAATGCGTTCCGCACGGCGAGATTTTCGGCCGAGGACTTCGTCGTGCGGTCGCGGGGCGAGCGGGAGCGTGTGCGCGTGATCGTGCCCAAGGATGGCGAGCTGGTCACGGAAGAGGCCATCGCAACGCTTCGGGTGCAGCAGGGTTCGATCGAGCCGGATCCCGCGCAGGATGTCTCGCTGATCGCGGTGGTGAACCGCTATTCGGAAGCGCCGCCGGCCGTGGCGTTCATCCGCGGCTTCGGCATCGGCCAGGGTGCCATCGCCTCGAGCGTGGCGCACGACTGTCACAATGTGGTCGCGGTCGGAGGATCTCGTCAGGCGATCGCCGAGGTGGTGAACGCGGTGTTCGAGCGCCGTGGTGGCGTGGCGATCCGGGATGCGAGCGGGGTGGACATCCGCGGGCTCTCGATCGCGGGCCTGATGAGCGTCAGGCCCTTCGAGGAGGTGGCCGAGGCCTATGAGACCTTCACCGCCAGAGTGCGGGCCATGGGCTCGCCGCTGCAGGCGCCGTTCATGACGCTGAGTTTCATGGCGCTGCTGGTGATTCCCGCGCTGAAACTGGGCGATCGCGGCCTTTTTGACGGGCGGGCGTTCCGATTCGTGGATGTGGTTCAAGGCACCCCGCCCTCGGGCCGATGAAAGCGGGGGCGTTGTCGCAGGGCCGGGACTCGGTATACTTGCCCTCCCCGAAAGGGGCACCTTTGCGGGTGTAGCTCAGTGGTAGAGCGTCACGTTGCCAACGTGAATGTCGAGGGTTCAAGTCCCTTCACCCGC
>JBILWQ010000346.1:0-4020 GCA_044369805.1 Phycisphaerales bacterium | reverse complement strand
GATAAGCAGGAGAGTAGCAGCAGCAGCCGGCGGAACCTCAATCGAGCGGCGGCGGTCAGAGGTGATAAAACGCTGCAACCCAAGAGCCGCCGTGATACATGCAGCAAAGATAACCACTACGCCGTAACGCCCTACAGCACGCACTGCAGCGAGGCCGGGAACCCTCGTAAAGAGAACCCCTAGCGGCGTAAAGGCAGGCTCGTGCTTGTGAGGATTGCCGCCGGGGCCGAATGAAAAAACCAGAAACACAGCAGCGATGATGGCAAAGCTTGCTATCGCCGAGCGGTCTCGAACGGTGAAGGCGATAGCTCCGACGAGAACCACCCACGAGCTGACGCAGAGGAGTAGTTCAGAGCGATTTCCCGGGTCAATTGTGCTTGAGGATACGGCGAGAGTAGTGGCGCCAATGACGAGAGCGCACGTGAGTACGCGTGACCGCAACCAACACGATGATGCGATCGTGATCAACGCAATACTAGTGATGAGGTATCCCGGTGATAGGTACGCTTCGCTGTGAGAGAGAGTAGAGGTTGCTGAAAAGATCTCATGGAGCGGAGAGAACGATAGGTACGAGAGTCCAGTCGCTGCAAAGTGGGACGCCTCGTGGAGTCCTCGGGTACCAAAGTAGCGCTGCACGGCTACGTATGGAGCTACGCCGCAGATGATAGGTGCAGCTCCAAGTGTTGCAAAGAGAACCGTACGTAGCGCACGCCGTGGTGACAAACGACCGTAGAGTAGCTCCCGAAACCAGATAAGAGCTAATCCAACAACAGCAAAGATCGCGTAGTACACGGCGCAGTAGAAGGCACCGGTCACGCACAATCCAGCAACGAACCAGCTTCGGGAGGACGCGCGTCCGTGCTGGCTTGCGGGGATAACGCACCACCACGCAAGAGGTATCCAGAAAAAAAATAGGAGCTGCGGGTGGCCGAGGTTCCCTACGAGGTAGCTTGAGTTTGCAAAGAGTACTCCAACAGCAACCGCAAAGGCAGGCTTAACCCCAACACGTTGAGCCAGGAGCCCGCACGCAACCGCATTGCTTGAGAACGTCAGGAGCACAAGTGAGTTATATGCGGCGGCAAGGGAGAGCCCTACCGAGGTAAAGACCAGAGCAATACCTGACGGTAGGAGGAAGGAATCGCTCCACGCTCGAGTGTACGGGTAGGGGTAGAGAGTTCGGCTCTCAAACGAGAGCGCGTACCAGGGATCCTTGATAAAGCTCTGCACGAGCCATACGTAGAGACCGCCATCACCAACTGAGCCACCAAGAAAGCGCGTCGAGTAAAACGCAAGGACGTCAGGATGGAGCACGAGGAAGACAGTGATTGCGAGAACTCCAGTGAGGAGTGAGCGTCGACGTTCCGCACAGTGGTGAGATTTCATGGTTCGTGGTGGAGGTACAGTGCTCGTGGAGTGTACCACACAAACGGGCCCTCCGGAACTCACTGTAGTTGAGGCTAGGCCGCTTTAACAATCTGCTCGTGGAGAGCGATCCGCTCGCGTAAGGCGATTCCCCACGGTGTTGCAGCGCTCTGCAGCTTCCTCGGTGTACCCGAGTAGACGATCGTACCTCCAGCAGCTCCTGGACCTGGTCCCACCTCAAGCACCCAGTCCGATTGGGCTAGTGTGTCGGCGTCGTGCTCGATGACTACAACGGAGTGTCCAAGTGCAACGAGTCCGTGGAGTGCCTTGAGCAGGAGCGCTACGTCGAGTCGATGAAGCCCTGTAGTCGGCTCGTCGAGGATGTAGAGAGTGTGTCCGCGTCGCGCCTGATGAAGTTCAGAGGCTAACTTCAGTCGCTGGCTCTCACCACCTGAGAGTGTTGACGATGGTTGACCCAGGGTGAGATACCCGAGCCCCAGTTCGCACGTTATAGCGCACATCTGGTGAATCTTTCTGTGGTTAACAAAGGTAGTGCGCGCTTCTTCAAAGGTCAGAGCGAGTACTTGGCTCACTGAGAGCCCGCGGTAGCGGATAGAATCAGCCTCCAGAGTAAAGCGTGTTCCGCCACAACTCTCACACGGCACTTTAGCTTCAGCGAGAAAGCTCATCTCAAGAGTGAGTTCACCGTTTCCCTTGCACACGGGACACCGTCCCTTGCCGGTATTGTGAGAGAAGAAGCTAGGGCCCCATCCACGCGATTTAGCTTCGAGTGTTGACGCAAACACACCGCGCACGTCATCCCAAATACCGAGGTAGCTCGCGGGAGTTGAGCGTGACGTTTTTCCGATCGGTTGTTGATCAACGACAAGTAGCCTCTCGATCGGCAGCTCTGTGCGCACCTCTCCGTGTGCAGTTTTATAGACACTCTTTGTGGGGTCAGCTCCTTCGAGAGCCTCGACGAGCACACCGTGAACAAGGGAGCTTTTACCCGCTCCTGACACTCCGGCAACGGTGACAAGGCTCTGAAGGGGCACCTCACACGAGATGGATCTGAGGTTGTTCCTCGTTGCATTCCGGATAGTAAGTTTGGGTGTCTGTCGCGTTGTTTCCGAACTAAACACGAGGGGCTCAGTGAGAGCACGGGCCGTGTTCGACTGTGTGTGCGTGCGGAGCTCGGATACTGAACCCTGGAATACGATTTCGCCACCTCGGGTGCCCGCACCTGGGCCCACTTCGATAATCTCGTCTGCATGGAGGATATTGTCTATCTCGTGCTCTATCTGAATGACGGTGTTGCCGCGATCGCGCAATCCAGTGAGCGTGTCGAGTAATCTGCGGTTGTCCGCTGGATGAAGGCCAGCACTCGGCTCGTCAAATATGTAGGTGACGCCAGTGAGGGGTGAGCCGATGGCAGTAGCTAGTCGTAGCCGTTGGAGTTCACCGTTTGACAACGTTGAGCATTCGCGGCGTAACTCGAGGTGATCGAGGCCAAGAGCGGTGAGGGTACGGAGCTTGCCCTCAAGCTCGTGAACAATCGGTTGAGCTATCTCACGAACAGAAACATCGTCTGAGAGTGGCTTTAAACGCGCGAGGAGTGCCGGAGCTGAGAGAGCTGCAAGGTGATCGATACTGTGGCCGAACAGCTTAATGTTACGGCCAATCTCATGGAGTCGACTGCCGCCGCACTCAGGGCAGCTCTTATGTTTGATAACTCCGTACCCGTCACACCGCGGACACCGCCCTCGCCGCGAGTTAAACGAGAGATCCTCAGGATCAGGCTTAAAGAAGCCTCGCTGGCAGACCTGACAGGTTCGTTGTGAGCTAAACACTCGATCGCCACGCCCATCGTGTACGATGACTGTGCCGCCGCCGATCGAGAGCGCCTGCTTGACCCCCTCTGTGAGGAGATCCGCAGAGAGATTTTTGACCGTACAGCGCGCAGTCACAAACTCAACTGAGTGCGCCTTTGTCTTCGCGACGCCCTCTTCAATAAAACGGCCAGGAGCTGAGAATGTGCCGTCGACACGCACCTCCGAAATCTCTGTTTCAAGGGCGCGTTGAAATACCGCCTTGTGGTGGCCCTTCTTCTGGTTAATGACCGGGGCGAGGAGTCGGACTGACCCTTCGTAGTTACCCTTTATATAGGAGGCGATCTGTTCGGCTGAGAGCGGTGAGACAGACTGCTCAGGGTGATCCGGACAGAACTGCACGCCGATCTTCGCAAAGAGGAGACGTAAAAAGTTGTACACCTCGCTCATCGTAGCGACGGTAGAGAGTGCTGATGGCTGAAACGTGTGTTGGTAGACGCAGATGGTCGGCTGCACATTCTGAATGTCGTCGATCGCAGGTTTCTTGAGCTCCTTGATAAACTGTCGTGCATACGGTGACAAGCAGTCGAGATACCTCCGCTGACCTTCGGCATAGATGATATCCTTTGCAATTGTTGATTTGCCAGAGCCTGAGACTCCAGTGAGTGTGATGAGTGAGTGAAGTGGGAGATCGAGAGAGATAGACTTCAAATTGTGCTCTTTGGCCCCACGGATAGCGATGTGCGTTGCATCGCGCCGCTTCGGTTGTGTGCTCTTTTTTGTACGAGATCTCGAAGGGGCACTGACATCGACCGTTTCTTCTCGGAGC
>JBILWQ010000208.1:0-4035 GCA_044369805.1 Phycisphaerales bacterium | reverse complement strand
CGAAGCGCGACCAGGCGCTGGGCATCGGCCAGCTGCGGCCGATCATGGCCAGGCTGGATGCGGAAGCGCTGCAGGAACCCCGCGGCCGTGCCTGGCCAGGGATCCACCGGAAGTTCCAGACGCACCGCGCGAGGTGCCAGCAAGGTGGCCTCGGCATCGGGCCGGCCGAAGGTGGGCAGTGCGCGAGCCTCGAGCCGGAGCGCGCGAAGGCGATCGCGCCGCTCGCGTCGCACGGCCCGCAGTGCGGAGGCGGGATCGCGACCCAGGGCCAAGGCGAGCGCCTCGAGCGGCACGCCTCTCCGCCAGGCTCGCCACGCGGCCTGCCGCCGGGCGGCATGCATGGATCCTCGCCGACCAAGCCGCTCGATGCTCCCCTTGCGCTCGGCTGCCGCCACCGCCCGCCGGGCCGTGGCGACCGAGGCGCCCGCGATCGATGCCGCCCTTCGCGCCACCGCATGGAGCGATCCACCCTCGGCGGCTTCGCGCAGCACCGCCTGGGTCAAGCGTTCCCGGCGGACTGGATCCCGACGTCGCGCCGCGACGTGGCCCAGCAGATGCTCGCGGCACCAGGCGAGCGCCTCCCCGGACAGCCCTGACCGCGTTCCCCTGGTGGTGGCCACCCGAACGCAGGCCAGACCCTCCCGCCGCCAACGCTGGAGCGAACGCGGGCTCACGCCAAGCTGGCGAGCCGCCTCCGCCAACGTCACCGCGCCACCGGGAAGTTCCGCCGGCCGCAGGGGCACCCGGCTGGAGAACCGCATGGCCAGGGCCGCCAGGTCCATGGCCACGGCAGCGCCAACCAGCGTGGCGGAGGCATCCGCATCGCGGGAACGGATGCCCGTGACCGTCTCCATGAGCCAGGCCTCGCTGAACGTGGCGTTGCGCGGCACTTCTCGTGCCGCCCGTTCGGTGCGCAGGGCCATGCGGCGCATGGCATCCGGACCGGCGAATTCCAGCTGACGCTCGAGGGCCGCCGAGGCGGCGAGCCTCAGTCGGGCCCGCGGCGGCAACCCGCCTCCAGCCGTCGAAGCGGTCGGCAGCGATCCAGGCAACCTGCCCGCTCCGCGCGTTGCCAGAAGAGCTCGAGACCCTGCCGGTGCCGATCCGTCCACTCGAAGCGCAGCAGGTCGCAGAGATATTGCACCGCCAGGTCCGCGGGCCAGCCCCGACGCGGCCCCTCCACGGCGCCCAGGGCCGCTCGCCGCTGCAGGTTCCTTCGGCGCTGATGATCGAGCACCGCGGAGAGGGTGTGGAGTCGGCGCAGCTCGTCATCGTCCGCCGGTCGGGGTGCCATCCAGCACGCGAAGGTGAACGGCAGCCCGGTCATCCGCCGCCACGCATCGCCCAGGTCCAGTCGATGCGGGAAATCCGCGTGAGCCGGCGGCTGCAGCACCACCTTGTCGCCGATGAGCAGCACGGCCTCGTCGACCGAATCCATCTCGCCGGCCAGGTCGACCAGCTCGGGCGCCCGTCCGCATCGCTCGGTCAGCACCAGCTGCGCAAGCACGCGGCTCGTGTGACTGTCCATGTCGGCGTGCAGCCGCCGGATGCGCTCCAGCGGCACGCGCGAGAAGATCCCGCTGGCTTCGCTGGTAATCGATGCTCGAGCAGAGCGCGGCGTGCACCTCGCCCCGCTCAAGCGCACCGACCAGATCGGCGGGCACCTCGGGGCGAAGGCGCAGGTCCGCGAGGCCCTCGAGCCCGGCGATGAGCGGTCGCGTGTTCAGGTAGCGCACCACGCCGAGCCGCGTCACCTCGACCGCGTCCGGCGCATCCGTGAAAAGCGGGCTCGACGCCGTGACCTGCATCCGGGAACTCTAGGCGATGCCCTGCGGCGGGACGAGACGGGATCAGGAGGCCTGACGGGCGACGATGGGCTCGGAAGCGGGAACCCGGACGGCCCCCTCGGCGATGATGGCCCGGCGAGGCACGCGAGGCGGGATCCCGCAGATCAGCTCGTAGGCATGCTGGCCGGTCAGCGCCGCCACCCGGGCAGCGTGGTTGGGCGCCTCGGGATCCGAGGAGACGATCTCCACGTCGGCATGCAGACCCCACTCAGGAAGCCGATCGGCCACCGCGGTCAGGTCCAGCGCGATCTGGTCCATGCTCACGGCACCAATCACCGGAACGGCCACCCAGTCGGCATCAACGCCCTGCCCCAATCGCACGCGAACCTGCCGCCGCTCGGACTGGGCCGGTCGCAGGGTTCGCGGATCCATCGGCAGCAGCGGGTAACCGTCCGCATAGCCCACCGGGACCAGACCCACGGTGCTCGGTGCCCGCGCGACCCATCGGCTGCCGTAGCCCACGGTCGATCCCGCGGGCAGGCGCCTCGCCTGCATGATCCAGCTTCGCCAGCTGAGCACCGGACGCAGGCCGCGCACGGCAGGCAGGAACTTCCCGTCGCGCGTGCCGTCGAAGGCCAGTCCCGTCCACGCCAGGCCCACGCGCACCATCTGGTGGTGGAAGCGCTCGTGCCGGATGGCGGCGTAGGTGCTCGAGGTGTGCACCAGGCAATCCGCCGGCAGCCGGGTGCCGGCCACCCATGTCTCGAATCGCCCTCGCTGCAGATCGGTGCCACTCTCGCTGCCACCCGCGTTGGCGTAGTGCGTGAAGACGCCGGCCAGCCGGAGCGTGCGCGAGCCCGCGAGCCTTGCAGCCAGAAGCGTGGCCTCGGCGGGAAGGCAGCCGCCACGCCCCAGACCCGTGTCGATCTCCAGATGCACCGGCACCTGCACGCCCAGGGCGTCGGCCAGCCGGTCGAGTGCAGTCAACTGCGCGGCGTCGTGCAGGGCCAGGTGGAGCAGCCCCCGAAGCAGCATGCCATGCGCGGGGCTGCCCGGCTCGATCTCGTGCACGGGCATGAGCGCCAACATGAGGATGGACGGCGCGGCCGCGTGAACCACCTCGGCCTCGTCCAGGCCGAACACCATGAGCATGTCCACCGCACCCACCATTCGACGTGCGATGCGCGCCGCGCCCATGCCATAGGCGTCCGCCTTCACCACGGCACCCAGCCGCGTGCCGGGCGACAGCATGGAGCGCATGAGGGCCAGGTTGTGGTCCAGCGCCGCAAGGTCGACCAGCACTTCGCTCCGAGGCCGCATGACGCGGCTTTGTATCGACTTCCGGCCTCGCGTACCATCACCCACGGAAGAATTCATGGCAAGTTCCGAGACCTTCGACACGTCCAGGCGGTTCGCCGACCTTGGTCTGCCCGCCCCCGTCCTTCAGGCCCTGGAGGAGAAGGGCTTCGAGCACCCCACCCGGATCCAGGCCGCCCTGCTGCCGGTCGCCCTTTCAGGCCGCGACTGCCTGGGCCAGGCCAAGACCGGCACCGGCAAGACGGCCGCCTTCGCGCTGCCCATGCTGGCCCGCATCCCCAAGGACGCCGGTTTCGCGGGCCTGGTTCTGGTGCCCACCCGTGAACTGGCCATCCAGGTGGCCAAGGAGTTCCACGAGTTCGCCCGTCACAGCGGCCACGCGGTGGTGGCGGTGTACGGAGGCCACTCGGTGAATGCGCAGGCGACCAAGCTGAACAAGGGCCCCGCCATCATCGTGGGCACGCCGGGCCGCGTCATGGACATGCACGAGCGCGGCATGCTGCCCTACGACCAGGTGAAGGTGGCGGTGCTCGACGAGGTGGACCGCATGCTCGACATCGGCTTCCGGGACGACATCCGGCGGATCCTGGGCTCGATGAAGCAGCACCCGCAGACGGTGTTCGTGAGCGCCACCATCAGCCCGGAGATCGAGAAGCTGGCGCGCAGCTACATGCGCGACGCCGAGAAGATCGTCACCACCGAGAAGAGCCTGACGGTGAGCCAGGTGGACCAGAGCTACCTCAGCGTGGAGCACTGGGACAAGCGTCGCCTGCTGCACCACCTGCTCACCCACGAGACGCCGGAACTGACCGTGGTCTTCTGCCGCACCAAGCGCACGGTGGACGACGTGGCGGAATACCTGCAGAAGAAGGGCATCGACGCCCACCCGATCCACGGCGACATGTACCAGCGCGCCCGCGACAAGGTGATG
>JBILWQ010000022.1:0-13901 GCA_044369805.1 Phycisphaerales bacterium | reverse complement strand
TCCACAGATGGTGGATCCGGCATCACTGGCACTTCGATCGGCCAAGGGTGTCGACGTGATCCTGGTGGGTCGACCGGACCTGGTCGATTCGGCAGGATGGGCCTGGCTTGGGCGGTTCGTGGATGACGGTGGAGCGATGCTCCTCATGCCCGCAGCCGATCAGCCGGAACAGGCATGGTTCGTCGACGCATCCCGTCCACTCCGAGTGGATCTGACATCATGCGGATCTGCGAGGGCGTGGACAGGTCGGCTTGCCGCCACCCAGCCACGAAGCGCACTGCTTTCGATCCTGGGCGCCGAGGTGGACCAGCTTGCGGAGCCGGTGCAGGTCACCCGTCGGCTGGACCTCACTTCACTGGCGGAGACGTCGGAGCCCGTCCTGCGTTTCGAGGATGGTTCACCCGCCATGCTCATGATCGGGGACCGAGCACGCTCGGGCACGCTCCTGATGCTGGCCATGCCACCGGATCTGGGCTGGACCGATCTGCCGCTCAAGCCGCTCATGGTTCCATTGATGCAGGAGACGGTCCGTGCGGCCATGTCGATGACCGCAAGCCATCGTCGACTGCACGTCTCGCAGATCGCCTCACTGGGTCCCTCCGCCGCCGAGGGCGTCCTTCTTCCAGCCATGGAATCCATGGGTTCGGCGGTCGAGATCGATCAGGATGGTCGATCACGGTCGCCCGTGCCCACACCAGGTCTCTGGAAGCTCCGGCGGAAGGACGGCTCCGAGACCTGGTACGCGGTCGAGCTGGACCCGGCTGATGCCGACATTGGATCGATCGATCGCGCCGATCTGCTGCCATGGGCGCAGGCTCTTGGTGACTGGCGATGGACGGATGAACCCGAGACCGGCGTCGAGACTGGATCCCGCATGGAATCGCCGTGGACCTGGTTGCTGCTGACGATCGCCCTGCTCTGCCTGCTGGTCGAGACGCCCTGGTCGCGGCGTGGAAGTCCGCGGCGAACACCCCAGGTGCAGTCGGCATGACCCGCGGCCTGCAGGACATGCTGGGTATGCCACCCGAGCTGGCGGACCAGCCATGGCAGGTGGTCTTCCGGCTCCAGCCCCCAAGCTGGGTGCTCTGCCTGATCCTTGTGGCGTGCCTGCTGGTGGCCAGTTGGGGCTATGCGCGACTGCGAGGCGGAAGGTCCACACGGATCCTCCTCGCGGCAACGCGATGTCTCACGCTCCTTCTGGTGGTCGCCCTGGGTCTCCAGCCCGTGGTGGAATGGCCCCGGGAGAGACAGGAGCCCGACCATGTCGTGGTCCTGGTGGATCGAAGCCGAAGCCTGATGGTCCGGGACGAGCGGGGCGTGGAGGGCGAACGGCAATCCCGCGAGGAGCGAGTGCGTGCGGCCCTGAAGGACCCCGTCTGGGAACGGATCCAGGCTTCCCATCCAGTGCACTGGTTCGGTTTCTCCGGGACCACCACTCCGCTGGGTGATCCCTCCACACCCCCACCCGCCACCGGTTCGCGCACCCTGCTCTTCGCATCACTGCAGGAGGCGATGCGGTCCATGGAGGGCCGTCTGGTGGGCTCGGTGGTGATCCTGTCCGATGGACGAAGCCAGGACGCGATCGATCCAGCGATCGTGGCCACACTGCGACGCGAGGGTATCTCGGTCTTCGCCATGCCTCTGGGTGATCCGGAAGGTTCCGCGGATCGATCGATCGTGGAGGTGGAACATCCCCAGCGGGCCTTCGCAAGGGATCATGTGCCCGTGCAGGTCACCGTTTCGGCGCCGGGACCGGTGCAGGTCGTGCTGCGGGATCGTGCGTCGGGCCAGGTGCTCGATCGGGCCGACGCGAAACCGGATCCCGAGGGCCGGCTTCGTGTCTCGCTCACGGGCCGGCACGCGGGTCAGGGCAACATGCAGTGGGAGGTGGCCCTGGATCCCGCGGGTGGCGATGCGGATCCTGGCAACGACAAGCGAACCATCGACATCATCTCGGTCGATCGACCGATCCGGGTGCTCTACCTTGATGGTCGACCACGCTGGGAATTCCGCTATCTCCGCAACATCCTGCTGCGCGAGGAAGGCATGGAGAGTTCCATCATGCTGCTCTCCGCCGACAGGGACTTCGCACAGGAGGGCACCGCGCCCCTGGCCAGACTTCCGGCCACGGCCGAGGAGTTTGCACCCTTCGATGTCGTCATGATCGGCGATGTGCCCTCGGGATCACTTGATGCCGCTCGCCAGCGGATCATCCGCGAGCAGGTCGCCCGAAGGGGCTCGGGCCTGATCTGGATCGGTGGCGAGCGATCCATGCCCGCCTCTTGGGAGGGAGCCCCGCTGGAGGATCTCCTGCCGATGCGAGGATCCCTGGATCTTCCGCGCTGGGACGAGCCCGTGCTCCTGCAGCCATCGACCGAGGCGAACCGGCTGGGTCTGCTCATGCTGGGCGATGTTCAGGCACCCTGGCCCGAGGAACTCGGTGCACAAGCCGAGCCATGGGCGCGGCTGGAGTGGGCCCAGCGGATCGATGTGGCTCATCTGAAGCCGACGGCGGAGATCTGGGCCACCGCCGATCGCGTGAAGTCCGATGGAGCATCGGAGGCAACCACGATCCCGCTCATGCTGTCCATGCGGTATGGCGCGGGCACCTCGGTCTATGTGGCCACCGACGAGACCTGGCGATGGCGATACGGTCGTGGCGAGACGCTTCAGGAGCGATTCTGGGTACCCATGATCCGGCACCTGGCCAGGCTTGGCCTGCGCACCGATCCTGGGCAGACCTCGCTCGTGGTCGAGCCATCCACCTGTGCCACGGGACAGCCCGTCCGAGTGACCGTGGATGGAGGAGGCCGCATCCTGATCGATGAGGTGGTGGTGGAGGCCCGTTGGAAGGATGGGGTGGATGTGCGAGAGATTCGGCTCCGTGCCGAGGGTGACGGACGTTTCGGCGCCACATGGGCGCCCGAGCGCGAGGGTGCCTGGACCTTCCGGATCACGCAGCCTCGACTTGAAGGGGCGGGTGAGACCTCGCTTCTGGTGCGGTCCGAGGATGCCGAGGCCCGGGACACAACGCCCGACCATGGCACCCTGTCGATCCTCGCTCGGGATTCCGGAGGCACCAGTCTCCCGCCGGCGGAGATTGGGTCACTGGATCGAAGGCTCCCCATGAAGGCCGTGACCATCCGCCAACCGATCCAGGTGCCCCTGTGGGATCGGTGGTTCGTCTACGCCGTCGTGGTCAGCCTGCTGGCCATCGAATGGCTGGGTCGACGGGTCCTTCGACTTGCGTGATCTCCGTGGTTTCCACGGCTTTCCGTGGGATTCCAGGAATGGATTGCTAGGCTTTCCCCAGTGCCATCCACGCTGCTGAACTGGGTCCAATCGCTGCACCGAAGGGTGCTCGTCATCCTCCGTCTGCGGGCCATCGCCTGGCTTGGCACGCTGCTCCTGCTGGTCCTTGCGGCCCTGATCCTGCTCGACTGGCTGGTCCGTTGGCCATGGCCCATCCGCACGCTCCTGCTGGCTGGTCTGCTGGTGGGCTGGGTGCGTGTTGTCCGGTCGATCATCGTGTCGCACTGGGTCCAGGCTCCAACGCTTCGTGCCGTGGCCCTTCGTCTGGAACGCCTTGAACCCGGGTTGTCGGGCATCCTGACCAGCGCGATCGAGTTCCAGGCCGCCGGCGCGGGTGCTGGTCAGCGTCTTGCGGATCAGGTGATCCAGGCCGCCACTCGGACATGGGAAGGGATCAGGCCAGCTCGACATGCCCGCAGCATCGGTGCGGTGGTGGCGGTCACGCTGGTGATGCTGATCATGCTGGGCGTCACCGCGGTCATGCAGCGGCAGCCTGAGGTGGCACGGATCGGACTTCGCCGGACACTCACACCATGGACCCAGGATCGCTGGCCTTCCCGTGTAGAGATCGAGACCGAGCCCCTTCCGGACGTGGTCGCGCGTGGCGCCTCGATCGACCTGCAGGCCCGCATCCTGCGGGGAGAACGGCCGGATCTCCGAGTGCAGGCCCTCTGCATCATCGAGGACGCGGGTGGACGGAGGACGGAGCGTCGCATCGACCTGACTCGACAGGCCGATGGGTCGCACGCGCGGAACATTCCAGCCGAGGGTGACAGGTTCTCCATCCAGCTGGTGGCGGGCGATGCCGCCACCGATGTCCACTCGATCCGCATCGTGACCGCTCCGGTGGTGGTCGAAGGCACGATTCATGTCACGCCTCCCACCTACGCCTCGCACCTGGTCAAGCCCCTTCAAGCCTCATGGAAGGGGTTGGATGCGGGCGATTTCTCGGGTGTGCTCGAGGGCAGCGAGGTCACACTCGATCTGACACTGGCTGCATCCGCTCCTGACCCAGGCACCACGGATCCGGCCAGGACGGCCGTGACCCTCAAGGGCGGGGTGAATCCACCCATGGCGACGGTGACAGTCACCGACCCGACGCACTGGCAGGTCTCCTGGCCGGCGTCGGGTCCAGCCGAGGTCCAGGTCCGGCCCCGGGGCGTGGATGGGGTACAGGCTCCATCACCGCTTCACCTCATGGTCAACACCATGCCGGATCGCGCCCCGACAGTCTCCATCACCGATCCATCCGCCGATGAGATCGTGACGCCGCAGGCGCGCCTGCCCTTCGTGGTGGAGGCCAGAGATGACCTCCAGCTCGTCGAGGCCGGGTGGCGGGTGGATCGCCAGCAGAGATCCGGCGAACCGGAGCCGGTGCTGTTGAAGCAGATGGCCCGTCCGGTCGGTGCGGTGGAGGTCAGGCTCGAGGGCGCACTCGACATGACCTCCCTGCAGGTCCGTACCGGCGACACGCTGCTGCTGCGTGGCACCGCGCTCGATGGCATGGAGAGCCGGGGTTCGCCACGCGGCATCATCCTGGGTGAGCCTCGGCGCATCCGCGTGGTCGACGCTCCGGCGATCGAGAAGCAGGTCCGTCAGCAGGCGGAGAGCCTTCGTCAGGTCGTCACCCGTCTTGAGCAGGCCCAGGAGGAACTCCAGCGAGAGAAGGACACGGCAACGGCCACGCGTGCACAGGCGGCATTGGGCGAGCGGATCCGGCAGGCTGAGGAGGCGGCGTCCAGGCTCTCCAATCGCATGCAACGCAATGGCCTTCAGGAGCAGGCACTGGCCGAGGCGCTTCGCGAGGCGCGCGAGGCGGCGGCACAGGCGGCAGGTGAATCGGACCAGGCCACCGGTGCACTTCGGCAGGTGGCGCGTGGTGATGCTTCTGCCGCTCCACAGGCCATCCAGGCGCAGCAAGGCACACGGGATGAGCTTCGCCGCATGGGCGAGGCCCTGGAGCGGGACGATCAGACGATGGGTGCCCAGCGACGGGCCGAGCGGATCGCATCACAGGTCGAGCGTCTTCGACGTGATCTGCAGGAGGCTTCACGAGGCACCGAGGGTCGCATGCCCGAGGAGCTGACCTCGGATCAGCGTCAGGCCCTTCAGACACAGGCGGAGCGGCAGCGGGCCCTGGGTGAGGAGATCCGCTCCATGCTCGATGATCTTCGCGCCGCGGCCGCTCGCGATGGTGACCGCACACAGTCGAGGTCCCTGCAGCAGGCTGCGGAGGAGGGTGAGCGGTCACAGTCCGCCCGGCGCATGGATGAGGCAGGTGAGCGGACGGACAGGAACCAGACCACGGCAGCGGACCAGTCCATGCAGGCGGCGGCCGAGGGCATGGAGCGCGTGCAGCAGGCGCTCCGCGAGGATCGTCGCGCCCGCACCGAGGAACTTCGCCGGCGCATGGCGAGCCTGGTCGAGACGCTCAAGGCCCTGGCTTCGGAGAGCGACCGCCTCGCTGGATCGATCGAGCGATGGATGGATGATCGAGACCAGTCCACGGACACGATCGAGTCGGCACTGATCCAGGTGGCCCGTAACACGGGCTCCGCGGCGGAGGATGCCGCGGATGGTGGCAACGCACTTCGCAAGGCCGCTGGCCTGATCCTTCGATCCCTCGAGCGCCAGCAGGCAGCACTTGAAGCCATCAGGCAGTCGCCGATCGCTGCCGAGGCATCGCGCGACGCGATGCGTCGATCCACGGAGCTCCTGCGACAGGCGATCGCCGAGGTGCAGCAGAACCAGAAGCGTGAAGCGGAGCGGCAGGCCGAGCGTGAACGCAAGGAGCTGGGGCGGACGTATCGGGCTATGGCCGAGGCCATCCTGCGCATTCGGGAAACGGTGGCATCCACCCTGCCCCCGCAGGGTGCCCGCATCGATCGCCGGGGTGCGGCCACCCAGCGAGAGCAGGGCTCGTTGCTGCAGGATCAGCGGCAGAGGTTCGAGCAGGGTCCGATGGCCTCGCCGCTCGTGTCGGAGGCAGAGGTTTTCAAGGCGATCCACACGCGCGTGCATCAGGGCATGGTCGAGGCAGGCACGGCACTGCAGGATGCCTTGGCACAGGGCATGACCATTCGCACGCTCGATGGCGTGATCGCCGGACTTCAGGCGCTTGCGCAGGCCATGCAGGATCCTGAGTCAGGCGAGGATCCATTCGCGGATGCGAAGACCGGTGGTTCACCATCCACGGGCGGCGGACCACAGGCGCCATCGGCCACCCTTCCACCGATCGCCGAGCTCCGCCTGGTGCGAGAGATGCAGGCTCATGTGAACAGGTTGACACGGGATCTGGGCCAGGCACGGGAATCCGGGCAGTCGGTGGAGGAAGCCATGCGCGAGGCGGGTCGTCTTCAGGACGAGGTCCGGAGACTCGGCGAGGACTGGATCGATCGAATGAAGCGGAGCGAGTCCATGCAGAGGCGCGCTCCGGCGGATTCACCAGCAGACCCGGAATCTCCACAAGACACCCCACCCTCGTTTGGATGGAAGCAGGCGACGCCCCCGGCTCCATCGCCCACACCCCAGGCGCCTGCGGTTGGGGTGGCGCCCGTTCAGGCAGATCCGCCCACAAGGCCATCATCGGGCAGCTCGTTGGACGAATTGCTGGGCATTGCCGGTGATGGTGGTGCCACCGATGCCGCAAACCAGAAGCGGAAGGATCTTCTCGAGAAGTCGCTCAAGCAGGAGGATCTGGATGATCTGGCGAAGTCGGCGATGGAGAGCATGCGGCTGGCCTCGCGCATGATGGTGGAGCAGGCGGATGGAGGACTCGGGACACAGCGGGCCCAGGTCCAGGCCCTCGCCGATCTCGATGCACTGCTCGAGGCCGCCACCCGAAGCCAGAAGCAGCAGGGATCGCCATCCTCGTCCAGCTCCAGTTCTTCCACCTCGTCCAGGCGTGGTCAGCCCCGGGGTGGCGACCCCGATCCGACCACCCGACCCGCATCCACGGATGAGCAGGCACGGGGCACGCAACCTCGGGGTCCGGGAGATCAGGCGCGGGGCGAGCAGCAACCCCCAGTGGATTCCGCATCAACCACCGAAGGCACGCTTGAAGAAGGTCGCAGCGAGTGGGGAAACCTTCCCCCGAGGATTCGCGAGATCCTCTCCCAGTCTCGGCGTGATCGGGTCAGCGCGCTCTACCAGCAGGCCACCGAGGCGTACTACCGACGTCTGGCCGAGGAGCGTCAACCTTGATGGCGGTCTCGCTCCTGCTCGCGGTTCTCCTGGCCCAGGCTCCTTCACCGGCGGTCGTGCCGCCTGCCAACCAGGGCATTCCCGCGGGTGAGCCCGAACCGGCGCGACCGGTTGCGGCCGGGGACAGCGCCCAGAACAGTCCTCTGGTTTCGGAGATGACACCAGAGAGCCACGAGGCCACCCGGAGGGCTCTTCGTTACCTGGCCAGCATGCAGAACGAGGATGGATCCTTCGGCCAGGGAAGGTTCGGTCGGCATGTCGCCGTCGCCGCACTGGGTGGCCTGGCGTTCATGGCCGACGGCAATCTGCCCGGCCGGGGACCCCATGGCGAGCGGGTGCGGAAAGCCCTTGATTTCGTCCTTCGCCATGCCACCGAGACGGGACTCCTGGTCGCGGAGAATGGTCACGGCCCCATGTACGGGCATGGCTTCGCCACGCTCTTCCTGGGCGAGATCTACGGCATGGGCTCCGAGGATCCACGCGTGCGCGACGCGCTTGTCCGAGCCGTGGAACTCATCGTGAACAGCCAGAACGAGGAGGGTGGATGGCGCTACAACCCGGTCCCCTACGACGCCGATGTCAGCGTGACGATCTGCCAGGTCATGGCCCTGCGAAGCGCACGCAACGCGGGCATCAAGGTGCCGCGCGAGACGATCGACCGCGCCGTGAACTACATCCGAAACTGCCAGAACGCTGATGGTGGATTCCGCTACATGAGCACCCAGGGCGCCAGCGCCTGGCCACGGACTGCCGCGGGTGTGGCCACGCTTTTCTATGCGGGCGTGTACAGCGATCAATCCATCGATCGGGGGCTTGGCTACCTTCAGGAACAGGCCGCACCCAACGGCATCGGCCCGAATGCCGAGGCCCACTACTTCTATGGCCACTACTACGCCGTGCAGAGCATGTACCTGGCCGGTGGTGGCTGGTGGGAAGGCTGGTGGCCCCGGATCCGCGATGAGCTGGTGGCCACCCAGAACGAACAGGGTGGCTGGTCCGACTACCAGGCGGGCCCGGCGTATGGTGCGGCCATGGGGCTGATCGTGCTGCAGATGCCCAAGCGCTACCTGCCCATCTTCCAGAAGTGATGCGCCACCTGCTGTCCACGCTTCTGCTCGCGGTTCCAGCGTTCGCTGGTGAACCCCGGATCAGCGTGGTCGACATGGATGGGGCGGTGCAGCATCCCACCGCCGCATCGATCGAGGGAATCTCGGACACCTCGTGGCCGGACTGGCGAGGCATGTGGATTGACACCGATGTCACCCTGTTCGAGCCCACGCGAAGCGTCTGGCGCCTGCTCGATGGCCAGTGCGTGATCGGCGCCTTCATGATCGAGGAGGATCGGCGGAACTGGTCCTCGGAATCGCTGGGCATGCTGCAGCTGGATCTCGAGCGGACCCGGATGGTCGGTCCGCTCTCCGCCCGGAGCCTTCCAGAACCCGTTTCCGACCAGATTCACCTGGTGAACGGCGACCGCATCGAGGGTTTCATCACGGGACTCGACGGTGATCGTGGCGTGGGCATCGAGCGCAAGCGGGGCCCTGGTTCCACGGCGGAAGTGACGTGGCACCCCTTCAGCAGCGTCATGCTGCTGCAACTCTCGGGCCGTGGCGAGCCTGGATCGGGCTGGCGGATCTGGCTTCGGGATGGATCGATCGTGGATGTGGCCGGGTGGAGTCGGGACAAGTCGGTCATGCGTCTCGAGGGTCCTCACCTTCCTGGCGCGGCGAAGAGCATCTCCATCCCATGGACCATGATCCGCGGCATACGCCCACCCATGGGAGGCGTGCTGCCCTTGGCCGGACAACCATGGTCCGCGGTCGGGGGCCAGGAACAAGGCCGTCTGGTTCCAGCGCGTGCCCGGTCCATGGGCGAACGGATGCCGTTGGACCTGCAGGCCATCGAGCTCGCGGGTCCCGGGCGATTCCGGTGTGGATTGAGGCCGGGCGGATGCCAGGTGCACATGGCCATCGAGATACCCAAGCCGCTTCGTCCCATGGGCGGGTGCACCGTGATCCTGCGCGAGGGATCACGGGAGGTGGCGCGGGCCATGCTTGATGCGAGGCAGCCGACCATGGTGTGGAGCGGAAGGCTGATGCAGGAAGCCATGGAGATCGATGTGCAGCCCGGACCCGGCGGGCCGCTGGGCAGCACGCTGATCATTCAGGAAGGCTGGATGGTCCCGATCACGCCCGAGAAGGTCACGGCACCACCGGTCGCCAGCCCCCCTTCCACCAGCGTTCCAGGATCGCCTGCCCCTTCCCAAGGTCCAGGCTGAAGCGAAGGGCCCCATCTCGGCAGGTCACGCCGCGAGGGATGCCCGACAGCGCATCGCCCAGGCGGTCTCGCTCGAACCTTCGGCTTGCGGTGCTCTGCAGCACATGTCGCGGCTTGACATGCTTACAGAGCTCCACAGCCATGGGTCTCCAGCCACCATGATGGGGAAGTTCCATGGCCCATGGATCCCGGATGTCTGGGCGAACCAGGAGCCGGGCGATCGCCTCATCCTGGGCATCACCCAGCAGCAAGGCCACGGGGCGCAGCGGCTCTTCGGGATGGGTGATGCTGAAGCACAGGCTGCCATCGTTCACCGAGCGGGGCCGGAATCCCGCCGGGGGGTGCAGGGCAGTCCAGGTGAGCCTGTCCTGGCGCAGCACGAAGCCATCGCATGCGAATTCCACGGGTATCCCCCGCTGACGAAGCCACGCCAGCAGGGTGCCCTGTGCGGTGTCGGGAGCGGAACGCTTCCAGGCATCGGTGACCAGGATCCGATCCACCTGCAGCCCCATCACCACCTCGGGCACCGCTGAGAAGTGATCGAGATGAGGATGACTCAGCACGATCGCCTGAACATGGTGGACACCCATGGCCCGGAGTGCCGGGACCACCACGCGAGAACCCGCGGCATCGATCGAGATCGATCCCGCATCGAAGAGCACGCTGGTGGTTCCGGACTGGATCAGGTGAACGCTGCCATCGCCGATGGCGAAGGCGGTCCATCGGAATTCGGGAGGGGGCGTTGTCCCCGACGCCTCGGCGCCTCGCGAGGCCATGCAGGGCCAGGCTGCAAGCAGCGACAGGCTGATCAGACATGTGCGTCGCCGGACAGCGTTCCTTGACTTCCACAGGGCGAACACCAGACCAAGCATGAGCGCCGCCCACCACCAGGGCATGGCCGACACGGTGAGCCTGCATCCAGGCAGCAGGATCGAGTTCTCCACAAGCCACAGGAAGACCCAGCCCTGGAGCCACAGCAGGTATCCAAGGACATGGTCAAGTCCTGGCAGGAAGCCAACGAAGGCCGTGATCGAGGCCGTGATGGTGAGTGAGGCCGCGAGTGGACCAAGCCCCGTGCTGACCAGTGCACACCAGGGACTCGCACTCCCGAACCATGCCAGCGTGATGGGTGTGGACACGATCCATGCCGCGAGGCTGGCCGCCAGGGCCACACGAACGCCCTTCAGGGGTGGAATCCCGAGCCACGTCAGCAGCCCCTCCATGGGGCCGCTGCCATGCCTGAGCGCAAGCACAGCGGCATAGCTGAGCTGGAACCCCGGATTCCACGCCATCCACGGATCCATGAGCAGCGTGCCCACGGCTGCGGCAGCGAGCAGACCATCGGCTCGCCAGCCGCGGGCGAGCGCAAGCGAGGCACCAGCCATGACACCAGCCACACCAGCCCTGAGCACCGAAACCTCCACATCCACGGCCGCAAGGAACAGAAGACCCAGGGCCGTCAGGCACCATCCCCGCAGCACGCCAGGCACACCCAGCAGTTCCATCGCCACCACAGCCGCACCAAAGAGCACCGCCACATTGAAGCCACTGATCGCCAGGAAGTGACTCAGGCCGGTTGCGGCAAATGTCGTTCGCAGGGATGCATACCCCGGCCGCTCTCGACCAGAGGTCATGGCCACCACGAGGGTGGCCACGCGGTCATCGGGCCCAGTAGGCATGCCGCGAACGATGTTCTGGTCGACGCATCGCTGAAGGGCATGGCGAATGTGCCGCCACCAGGGGGCCTGCTGGGTGCGTTCCGGCGCGGTCTCCATCCGGATCGATCCGACCAGGCCATTGCGCCATGCATGGATCAGCCCATCCATCTCACCTGGATTGGCCGCCATGCGAGGCACGGTCAACCATCCTGTGCAGACCAGTCGATCGCCCGGGACGAGGTGATGGGCTGGCGAGGGGATCCGCAGATGCACCAGCCCGCCGGCGGATTCACGACCCCTTTGGTGCTCCCACATCTCGAGTGATGCCTTGGCGTGCCACCAGGGACGATCACCATTCACCTGAAACCGGTCCAGCAGATCCCGCTGGGCCGCGTCGGAAGGACGGAACGGCTCGAGCAGCTCCACATGTGCGCGCACAAGTCCCGGTTCGCGGTCAGCCATTCCAGTCGCTTCAGAGGGACTCATGCGCTGGGTCTCCAGCGATGCGGAGATGAATCCGACCAGGAGCGGCATGGGCGCGATCACGGCATACCCCGCACCACGTCGGCCCCGGAGGCACCAACCCACACCTGTCAGTCCCACGCCAAGCACCCATGCCATGTCGGCCATCGCATCCGTGGATGCATGGACCGGTGCGGAGAGACCAGCACAGGTGCCCGCGAAGAGAAGGATGGCGATCAGCAGTCCAGTGCCCGCGTCATGCATTCGGCCAGCATGACGCCTGCCATGGCATCAGGTGTCACTTCAGGCCCTTTTTCAGTGCGAAACGACCCTCTGGAGAAGGTCCATCACACGCCGACCATCCAGAAGATCACGGGCCATTCCGGCAGCATCGCTCCACGAGAGGCGATGACCACCCGTCACGATCGCGATCGCCGCATTCATCACCAGCATGTCCCGGCGTCCACCCGCATCACGGCCCTGCAGCAGGTCCTGCGCGATTGTCACGGCTTCGTTCAGGCTCCGGGCCGGTGCGGGTGGGTGACCATGCGCCTGGATCCCGAACATGGCCGGATCCAGTGAACCTTCATCGACGACACTGCCACGATCCACATGCACGAAGCGCGTCGGGCCGCACACGCTGGCCTCGTCAAGGCCATCCTCGGCATGCAGCACCATGCCATGCACACAGCCGCGTCGGGCCAGCGTCTCCGCCACCGGTTGCAGCAGCCGGGCATCCCAGACACCCACCACCTGCCGCATGGCTCCAGCCGGGTTGCAGAGCGGCCCGACCACGTTGAACAGGGTCGGCACCGACATGCGACGTCGGACCGCGGCAGCATGCACACCGCCCGGGTGGTGCCGCGTGGCCATGCAGAAGCAGAATCCGAGTGCATCGAGCATGCGGGCCTGGATCTCCGGGTCCACCTCCGTTGGGAGTCCAAGGGCCGCGATGGTCTCGGCGCTTCCAAATCCGGTGCGCGAACGATTCCCATGCTTGGCCACGGGGCAGCCCGCGGCGGCGGCCACCAGGCCAGCCAGCGTGCTGGCGTTGAACACCTTCGGCGCCCCTCCCGTGCCACAGGTATCCATGATCCGCTCCGGAGGAGTTCGGGTGGGCACCATCCGGGCCCGGGACATCAGTGCCTGCATGCATCCGAAGAGCTCATCCGGCGTGGGTGTTCGAAGGGCGAAGGCACCAAGCCAGCGCGCCAGCAGCGCCTCATCCACGGTTCCATCAAGCACCAGACCCATGGCTGTCTCGGCCTCGGAAGCGGCATGCGTGCCCCCGGCCTCGACCTGCGCCACGAGATCCAGGAAGGTGCCAGAGCCGGATGGACCTTCCATGGGGTTCATTTGGCGTACACGGTGAGCAGCCGCTGCACCTTGACCTGATCGGGATTGATCTGCAGCGACTTTCGGAACGCCGCCCGGGCCTGCTCGGCGAGTGCCTCATCCTGCCTCTGGCCCTGCAGCCACTCGTTCAGCAGGTTCACGCCCACACCATTCCACGCAGGCCAGTGCCGACCGTCCACGCGGACCGCTTCGCGATAGCTCTCGAGGCTTCGGCTGTAGTCACCCAACCGGAAGTAGGCCCAACCCAATCGCTCCCAGCTGCTGGCGGTGGGCGAGACTCGCACGAGCAGATTGGCCGCATTCACAGCCTCCCGGTACCGCCGCCCCTGTGCATAGGCATTCAGCAGGTTCATGAGCAGCTGGGGTGTGGGCTCCATCAGTTCCGCGGCCATCTCGTACTGCGTGACCGCGTCGGCGGCACGTGAGGCGCGCTCGTAGGCCACACCCAGGTTGATGCGCGCCGGACCGGAGTCGGGCTGGAGCTTGACCGCCTTCTCGGCATAGGTGATGGCGCTGTCCGGCTGATCCAGCTGCAGGTAGGCCGTGGCCATGTTCAGGTTGGCATCGAAATCGTCGGGCTTGATGAGCAGGGCCCGGTGGTAGCTGCGAATCGCGTCCAGAAGCCGGTTCAGG
>JBILWQ010000261.1:0-3429 GCA_044369805.1 Phycisphaerales bacterium | reverse complement strand
CTCGAGCTCCAGGGCCTCGAAGAGCGCCTTGAAGTTGCCCTTGCCGAAGCTCTGGCTGCCGCGGCGGCAGATGATCTCGAAGAAGAGCGTGGGCCGGTCCTGCAGGGGCTTGGTGAAGAGCTGGAGCAGGTAGCCCTCGTCGTCGGCGTCGACCAGGATGCCAAGGTCGCGCACTCGCTGGTGGTCCTCCTTCACGGCGTGGTGGCCGTGGGTGGTCAGCATGGCGTCCACGCGCTTCCACACGCCCTCGTAGTAGGCCTCGGGAATGGCCAGGAAGTCCACGCCGCGGCGACGGAGTTCCGCCACGCTGTGCAACTCGTCATCCGTTCGCAGGGCCAGGTGCTGCACGCCCGGGGTCATGTCGTGCCATTCCAGGTACTCCTGGATCTGGCTCTTCTTCTTGCCAGCCGCGGGCTCGTTGATGGGCATCTTGATCAGGTGGTTGCCACTGGCCATGACCTTGCTCATGAGCGCGGAATAGTCGGTGCTGATGTCCTTGTCGTCGAAGTGCTTGAACATGCGGAAGCCCAGCACGTCCTCGTACCACTTCACCCAGTGGTTCATCTTGCCTTCCTCGACGTTGCCCACGCAGTGGTCGAAGAACTTGAGTCCGCACGGTTGCTTGCGGTTGTACTCGTTGAGGGCGAAGCCCTCCATGGTGCGGTAGCCCGGCATGAAGGTGCCGCCCGCCTTCACGGTGGGCAGCGCGTAGCCGCCCGTGCGGCTGACGAAGGTGTGAACGCACCGGCCGTAGGTCTTCACCGAGGCCGTGGTCACGGTGCCCACGGCGTCCTTCAGGGTGACGGGTTGGTGGCGTCGAAGACGGTCAGGGCGACATCCTTCACGCCGTCGCCGTAGCGCCGGATCTCATCCGCGCCGGCGGCATCCTTGTTCAGCGGCGTCTCGAGCAGCAGCCGGATATTGCCCTGCGTGAGCAGGTACTTGGCGGCGCTGCGGCTGCCGGTGGTGAGGTCGCAGATCTGCTCCACCTGGAAGCCGAAGGCGCTGGCGTAGAAGTACGCGGCCTGCTTCGCGTTGCCCACCAGAAAGCGGATGTGGTCGACATCGATCAGGGCCAGCGGGTCTGCGGCGTGATCGAGGGTGGTCACGGATTGCTGGGCGGTGCTCGTCATGGGGTCATTCTATCCCCGGTCCGCATGGTTTCCGAACGTGGGCAGCGTGCGACGTCCGCCGCTACCCTTCGCCGCCATGAGCACCCGAAGGACCGTCTCGATCATCGTCGGCGCTCTCGTGCTGATCTTCCTGCTCGTGCTGGTGACCGCTGGCGTGCCCAAGGGCTGCGAGCCCTCGCCGGACAGGGCGCCAAGTCCGAACTGACGTCCAACGGGTCAGCCTCGGATCGGGGCGTGGATCTCCAGCCCCGTCAGGGCGTTGCGGCCGTGCAGGGCCGCCAGCTCGATGAGCACGGTGGCGCCCACCACCTCCGCGCCGATCGACTTCAGAAGCCTGACGCAGGCTTGCAGCGTGCCACCCGTGGCAAGCAGGTCGTCCACCAGCAGCACCCGCTGGCCCGGGCTCACCGCGTCGTCCCGCACCTCCAGGGTGTCCTCTCCGTACTCGAGCTGGTAGGTCACGCTCTTCACGGGAGGGGGCAGCTTGCCCTTCTTCCGGATCGGGATGAACCCGCACGAGAGCGCCTGGGCCACGGCGGTGCCGAAGATGAAGCCGCGGCTCTCCGCGCCCGCCACCGCGGCAATGCCAGCGCCCCGGAAGGGATTCGCCATGAGCTCGACCGCAAGGGCCAGGCCCGCGGGATCCCGCAGCAGGGGCGTGATGTCCTTGAACAGGATGCCTGGCTTGGGGTAGTCGGGCACATCCCTGATCAGTCCGGTGAGGCGCGTGGTGGGCATGCGATCAAGAGTGCACGCCGCGAGCGTGAGCCGCAAGGGGCTACCATCCGGTCATGACGCAATCACGAGCGGGAGCCCGCAAGCTGGAGACGGTGGAGCCCGTGGGCAAGCGGGTCCTCATCCGCAAGGACGAGGACCGCAAGATCACGAAGGTTGGCATCCACCTTCCAGACAAGATCGAGATCCCCACGCTCACCGGACGCGTGGTCGCCATCAGCGCGCAGGTCGAGCGGGATGTCGACTACCCGATCCAGCAGTACGACCGCGTGCTGTTCAACCCCAGGCATGGCGTGCCCGTGGATTTCGAGGGGGACAACCGGCTCTTCGTGATCCCGGTGGAGGACGTGGTGGCGGTCTTCCGAAGCGACAAGGCCTCTGAGGCGTGAGCACGCCTCGTCTGGGCGCATCGATCCCTGCCCCGAAGGCTTCCGGGCCGATCCGCGGCATGCTGGAGCCGCCTGGCTCCAAGAGCCTGACGCAGCGCTGGCTCATGCTGGCCGCGCTGGCCGAGGGCACGAGCGTGATCGAGAACGCCCTGCGTGCGGATGACGTGGAGGCGCTCACGGCCGGCCTTCGCACGCTCGGGGCCAGGGTGCACTGGAGCGGGCCCAACGAACTCGAGGTGCATGGCGTGGCCGGCCGCTTCCCGGGCGGAGGTCGGCTCGATGCGCGTGAGGGCGGCACGCCGGCCCGCTTCCTGATGGCCGCGGCGTCGCTGGCCGCGCGACCCTGCACGCTGGATGGCTCCCCGCGTCTGCGTCGCCGACCGATGGCCGATGGCGAGGCGCTGCTCGCGGCGCTGGGCTGCACGGCGAAGCGAACCGGGGCGGATGGCTTGCCGCTGGAGATCACGCCGCCCGCCACGGGCGCCGTGGCCGGTGAGGTGTCGATCGCGCGGCCGGCCAGCAGTCAGTTCGTCTCGGCCATGGCTCTCATCGCGCCCTGGTTGCCCAACGGCCTTCGCCTTCACTGCAGGGGTGGTGCGCCAAGCGATGCGTACGTGCACCTGACGGTGCAGTGCCTGCATCGGCTGGGGGCGTCCGCCCAGTGGTGCGGACAGCGGGGTGATCTTGTTGTGGCTCCTTCGCCGCTGAAGGCGTTCCGCGTGCGCGTGGAGCCCGATGCCTCCAGTGCCGCCTACGCCTGGGCGCTGGCGGCCATCGTGCCCGGCTCGCGCATCGAGGTTCGTGGGCTCTCGCGCGACTCGCTGCAGCCGGACATGGGGGTCTGGCATGCGCTGCAGCGAATGGGGGCGAAGGGGTTCGAGCATGAGGGCTCGGCGGGCATGGCCCACGCAAGCCTCGGTGGCCACGTGGAACTCGATGCGTCGACCTGGCCCGATGGCTCGATGGCCGTGATGGCCGCCGCCGCTGCGGGAGGCCAGGTGACCCTGCGCGGACTTGGAACGCTGGCCGGGAAGGAGAGCGACCGGATCACCGCCATGCACGCCTGGCTCGATGCGGCCGGCGTGAAAGTGGAGCGCGGCGATGACTGGATCCGGGTGCACGGGCCCCCCTCGCATGCCGATCTCGTGCGCGTCGAGACGCACCGGGACCAC
>JBILWQ010000207.1:0-4119 GCA_044369805.1 Phycisphaerales bacterium | reverse complement strand
GAGCTGGTGAACGACTACTGCGGCGGCATGCGCAACGGCAGGAAGTTCAAGGGCGCGATCGCCGGCGGAGTGAGCATGGGTGTGCTGGGCACCGACCAGTTCGATGCCCCCATGGATTTCGACATCGGTCGTGACCACCAGGTGCTGGGCCTCGGCACCGCGTGCCCCACGGTGTTCGACGAGGACACCGACATGGTGGCCGTGGCGCGCAACATCGCCCGCTTCTTCAAGAACGAGAGCTGCGGCCAGTGCACGCCGTGCCGAGAGGGCAGCGGCTGGATGCTCAAGAGCCTGATGCGCATCGAGCGCGGTGATGGCACGAGCGCCGACCTGGACCTGCTGCTCGAGGTGGCGGGAAGCATGGGCCTGACGCCCGGCACCACCATCTGCGGCCTGGCCGACGGCAACAACTGGGCGGTTCGCACCATCGTGAACAAGTTCCGCGGCGAGTTCGAGGCCCGCGTGAAGCCGAAGTTCGTGCCGGTGTACGTGACGGCGGGGCGGTAGGAACGGCGATTCTGGGGGCAGGGCGGGGGCGGAGGCGGAGTCGAGCAACTTCGGCGGTCTTCGGGGCGTCCCCGTGCCCGTCGCCCGCAGTCTTGACCTTCCCGCGTTGGATCGTGTCCGGCCTGCAACCTGCAAGGTATCCTGCGTCGCCTGAGAGGATGCTTGAGGGAGTTCGCAGGATTTCCGCGGCGGTCGACGCATTGCTCGCGAATTGTCTGCAGGGCCAGGGGCTAGACTCTTGTTTGGGGCGGGGTCTGGAAAGGCCCCGAAAGACGGTTGCCTGCAGGCGGAATTTACTTGCATCTGCCGAAGGGGCGAGTACATTATCGTTGGGTACCGTGGCTCTGTATCCCATTGAGTTGCCGAATTTCCGAGGAGATTTGCATGGCGACCGTCCACTGGAAGTCGATCTCTGTTGCCCCGGCGCTGGTGCTGGCGCTCGCAGCCGTCCGTGTGGCCTCAGCTGACGGTCAGGTTGCATCGTGGGGAGGCTCTTCCGGTTCGCCACCCGCCAAACTGGTGGTGGGATTTCGCAGGATTGCGGGCGGCACCTTCCACTCGATCGGCCTGCTTCGCGATGGCACCGTGTCCTGCCGGGGCCAGGGCGATGCCGTGAATGCGCCCGCAGGTCTCGCGTCGGTGGTCGCAGTCGATGGCGGCTATTCGCATTCCGTTGCCCTCACGGCCGGTGGAGCCGTGATTTGCTGGGGAAGCAACAACGACGGCCAGTGCGCGGTGCCCGCGGATTTGGGACCAGCCTCGATGGTCGCGGCAGGACCGGCTCAGACCATGTCGCTTCGGGTCGACGGCACGGTGCGTGTCTGGGGCGCGAGCGGCAGCGGCGAGACGTCCGTTCCAGCAGGCCTCTCCGGGGTCGCTTCGATCGACATGGGCACTGCGTATCAAGGCACCGCTTCTCACTGCCTCGCAGTCAGAGGTGATGGCAGTCTCGTTCTTTGGGGCAAGAACGAGAGCGGGCAGAGCACTGTGCCCGCGGATCTCCCCCCTGCAAGAAGCGCTGCGGGTGGCGACGCCCACACCGTGGTGCTCCTGCGGAATGGCACGCTTCGAATGTGGGGGAGTTCGCAGAACGGCGCTCTGGCGGGAGCTTCGAACCTGAACGACATTCAGGAGATCGCCGTCAACGGTTGGAGCAACGTGGTGCTTCGTGGCGATGGGACCGTGGCCTGCTGGGGCGCGGGCCTCCAAGACCCCTCGGTCTTGGCGCAGTCGACCGGAGTGAAGTCGGTCGGAGCTGCTCGCTACAGCGTCTTTCTTGTGAAGGGGGACGGCAGCATCGAAAGCTTTGGCAACAACACCTACGGTGAGCATCCAACGGCCGTGCGAGTGAGCGACATGAGCCGGGTCGCCGCTGGATTTCAACACGCCATCGCGCTTCGCGGTAACGGAACGGTGTTCGGCTGGGGCTCGAACTCTATTGGCGCGGCGACTCCGCCGGCAGGCCTTGCCTCGGTCGTGGCGATCTCGGCAGGTGGGCAGCAGAGCGTGGCGCTCACGAGCGCAGGTGCTGTCGTGTGCTGGGGTACTGCGTCCCCTCCGCCTGCCGGGCTCGGACCTGTCGCCAGCGTGGCTGCCGGCAGCTACCACATCGTCGCGGGGTTGCGCGACGGTACCGTGAGATGCTGGGGAAATGGATCTGACGGGTCGGCCAGCCCGCCCGCAGGCATTTCGGGAGTCCGCGATGTCTTCGCCGGGAACAATCTGTCCTTTGCCGTGCGTACGGATGGAACGGTCATCGGCTGGGGAGACAACAGGTGGGGCCAGTGTCTTGGTCGCGACGCTCTAGGTTATCCAATCCTGGGAACCCCGGCTGGTCAGAGCATCCAGGTTGGCGGCGTGGAACTGCGTTCGGTGCGAAAGGTTGATGCCTTCTGGGCCAATGTCATCGCGTGCACGCAGCAGGGCACCATTGCGGTTTGGGGGAACTCAAACGGCGTCGTGTGGAATGCACCCACCACTCTGACGGACGTGATCGATGTCGGCTGTGGCCAGAGTCACGCTGCGGTGCTGAGATCCAACGGAACCGTGCTGGCATGGGGCGGCTGGGATGCCAACATGTTCGGCCAGATCAACGTGCCTCCAGGCCTGGCCGGCGTCTCGAGTCTGGAAACCTCCCAGTTCACGAACTTCGTCACACTCAGTGCTGCTGACAGTTCCTGCAGCGGCTCGCAATCCTCAGGTGTGGCAAATCTCGCTGGGAGTGGCGGTATCTGGGGTGAGGCTGCAAGCTGGAACTGGCCTGCAGGAGGTGTCCGGGTGCCGGGGGCAGCGGCGACGGCGAACCTTGGCACCTACGGCAGCGTTGGCGCGGACTGTGACGGCGAGGCTGGCGAGCTGCAAGTCGGCTCCGGTGCGACTCTCTTGTTGACGCCTGCGGCGACAGTTGCCGGCAACGACTTCTCGATCCGCGTGACCAACGCGGCCACCCTTGCCGGTCGTCTCTGGCTGCTTGGCGTGAGCGGCGGCGGCGCCACGCTGCCGCTGGACCTTGACATCCCGGTGCTGAGCGCTGGCTCGGTGAACGGCACCTTCGACCTGATCCAGACGGAAGTGCCGCCGCCTGAGGGGAAGTTCCTCACGCTGGTGCCAAGTTCAGGCCTGACCGGTGGCGGCACGCTACTGAGCATGCGGCTGCTTGACATCCAGACCAGCGGCTCGCTGGCGGGTTCTACCTCGGGCAGCTACTCCGGCAACGCCGTCGCTGCGGCGACGGTCGACCTGAACCAGGACGGCTACGACGATCTGGCCTTGGCGGTGGACTTCGGTGCCTCGCAGCCCGGCCTGATCCAGGTGCTCATGAATGACGGCGCTGGGAACCTCGGCAGCACCAGCGTGCTGGAGACCACTCCCGCACAGCCGACCTGCATCGCGGCAGGCGATGTGGATGGCGACGGTCGGCCCGACCTGGTGGTGGGCCTGGCCAGCGACAGCACGGCGCGTGTGTATCGCCGTAACCCGGCCAATCCTCTGGACCTCGTGCCGGGCACGGTGCTGAGCGGGTTCACCGGTTCGCCGCGATCGGTGCTGGTGGTGCCGCCGCCGCAGGGCATGTTGGTTGCGAAGTCCAGCCGCGTGAAGCCCAAGTCCATGCCCTCGGGCAACAATGTGGCGGTGGGCACTTCTGCCGCCAAGCTTTACTTCTACAGCAATGCTGGCGTACAGGCGCAGGCCTTCCTCAACCTCAGTGGATCGGTGGAGGTGATGGCCAAGGGTGGGAACCTGGACGGAGTCCAGGGCACGGACATCGGCACGGGTGGCATCCGCTCGAACACGGTGGACGGCCTGCTGGCCACGGAGACGGGTTTCGTGAGCGTGGTGACAGACGAGGGCAGTGGCTACGCGGTGCGTCAGACCATGAACATCACGGCGAATCCGCGTGGCATGGACGTGGCGGACATCGATGGCGATGGACTGGATGACCTCGTGACGGCGAACGCGGAGCCGCAGTTGCCTGCCGTGGGCAGCGCGCTGCCGGTGCTGAGCATCTTCCGCAACCGCCCGACCGGCTTCACGGGCGGCGTGCCGTTCCAGCCGCCGGGAGCAAGCAGCGGCCTGGATGTGAGCCTGATCGATGTCGACAGCGATGGTGAC
>JBILWQ010000344.1:0-4120 GCA_044369805.1 Phycisphaerales bacterium | reverse complement strand
ATTTCGGTATTCCAAAATCTCAATACCGTGAAGTGAAGTTCTCGAAGAAAAAGATCTCTTTTTTGATCATAAGCGCGCTGCTGAGAGTGGTGCTGGCCGCCATCACATTCAACAATAATTTTTCGCGATAAACAGACAAAATCCACAATATAGGGTCCTATTGATAGTTGTCTTAAAAAACGCACGCCTAATTGATCTCGAGAAAGATAGGACCAAAGCCTTCTTTCAGAGTCAGTCATGTTTTTTCGTAAAAATCTGGCTCGCTCTTTTTGAATTTTTGGATTCATTAAAGACTGGTCTTTTTAATCAAATGTAAAGTTAGCTTATCGATCAAAAGATAAAGCGTGAATTTATTTTTAATATTATTTTTGAATAGATTTTTCATGGAGCTCACCATCCCCCCAGCCCCCTTCGATGAAGGGGGGGTACCGGAGGAATAGCGCGATCGCGCTAAGAGAGAGAATGAGCACATGTTTTTATTTCCTTGTTTTAAGCGTAAATTATTTCTAATATACACCAAGTAATGTGTATATTAATGCGCGCATTTAGGTGTATATATGAGAACCAATATTGTATTAGATGAAGCGTTGGTCAAACTGGCTTTTGCATATGCCAATGTTCGGACTAAAAAAGATCTTATCCATCTTGCCTTAAAAGAGTTTGTTGCGGCTCAGCAGCGAAAGGACATCCGTGAGCTAAAAGGAAAAGTAAAAATCGATCCTGATTATGACTACAAAGCCTCGCGTTTAGAGAAGGAATAATCATGTACTTAATTGATACTTCGGTCTGGATCGCCTACCTCCGTAACCAAGATACCCCTGCATCGGCATACTTTGCCAATATCCTTGAAAATAAAATCTCTTTTGGTCTGACTGAAGTGATTTATCAAGAAATTTTACAAGGAGCCTCTTCGCTAAAAGATTTTAAAAATTTAGACGATTATCTAAAGTTTCAAGAATTCTATTCTCCGACGGGTTTGGATACGTATAAAAAAGCGGCAGAGCTTTATTTTTCTTGTCGAAAAAAAGGGAAAAAAATCCGAAGCACGATCGATTGCCTGATTGCTCAGATCGCGATTGAACATGATTTAATTTTGGTTCATGACGACAGGGACTATGTGAGCATTTCAGAAGTTCATTCAAAATTAAAACTTTACGATTAGGGCGAGGGTAAAGCCGATGGAGTATCAGAAGATCGGGCTTGAGTGACTGAACCCACTGAGCTCATTGACTCTCTTAGAAGACAGGCCATTTGACCCGTCACTCCGCCAGGTAAAACTCCCCGAATTTCAAGATGACTGCCGATTGCGCTTGTCATACTGAGTAAGCCCGATATCTGGGTATGTTGTGCTTCAAGGAGGCGGCATAAGGTGGCTATTTGATGATCTTTTCTTTCATTGGCTTTTTTTAATTCTTCGATCTCTTTTTGCATCGCTTCGAGCTTTGCTTCATGGGCAAGGAATCGAGTCTCAACGGTCTCTGCAACCCGAGCGGCTTCCGCCAGGCGATCATGAATGCTTTCCCCCATCTCGATTAATCGAGTTTCGGCGCATGCAAGGCGATCCCTTAAGTCTCCAATTTGGGCTGCCACTTCGAGGCCGTAATTGATTTTCATGGCCTCTAAGTTGACTTGGCCAAAGTCCACGCCAGGGGTCATCATTAAATGCCGAACCAACACGGCATGGCCTGTTTCTTGGGCAATCTGAAGGGCAGTTTTCCCTTCACCATTCACTTGTCGATAAAACGCTTTGCGTCTTTCGGCCTCTGGATAGATTTTTAATAAATATCCTTCAATAAACTGTAAAAAATTCAGTAAATCTGCATCGTCTGGTTTTTTCTTGTCCGGGCCCGGCAAGCTTGCGAGGGTGTGCAGCAGGGTATTGCCGCGAGCATCTAATACGGAAACATCCATCCCCAATAGGGTTAAAAATTTTTCTACCGCGTATTGATGCAATTCATGGACCGCTTGATGCAAAGCCGTGAGTCCTCGTTCATTTTTGCTTTCTAGAAAGGCTTTTTTCTCGTCGGGGTTCGATAAATATTTATCAAGGACCGCTTGGGTTGCTTTCCAAATTTTTAGGGATTCTGCTTCTTTTTCAGGTGTCTTTGGCGTGGGTAAGCAAATCAATGCATAAATAAAAGTATTGTCCCAGTAGTCTTTCAGGGGTAGCCAATGAGGACCGCAAAATTTAACTAATCTTTTTAACGATTGATCTGCAAACCCCAAAATGGCGTGATGCAAAGGGGTGAGTTTCCATAAAAATTTAAAGCCATAATTATCGCGGGTAGGAATCAAAATTTTTGTGTCTCCATCGGATGAATCATCAGAATCATCCGCATCACCTCGGCTTTCCCCTGTTTCTTCAGGGGCTTTATGAAGTGACCAAGCAATTAAAGAAAATAATTCTGGTGCGTTAATCCGTGCCGCCAAATGAAAAGGATGTGTTTCGAAATAGGCTTTTTTTTCGGGGTCTCGAACGATTTCAATGGGCCTGAATGCTGGAGGGGCATCCCAATAACCGTCTCTTCCGCCGACGGGTAAGCTTGTTCTTCCAGTGGGATCAGCTGAAGTTCTCGGAATGATGGAGTATCCCCGGAATCTACTTTCGCCAATCCCGCCAATTTCTGGTCCATACATAAGATAGTGATAGAGATCTAGAGTTTTTTGTGTCAGATATTTTCCAGAACTCATAAAGATTTTGAGAGGATCAACAGGAGCCGCTAGGGGAGGTTCTTTAGCCCAGTCCATGGATCGGGGAAATTTTAACGCCAATAAAAAAAATAAATCGCAGGGGAGAGATTTTTGGAGAAACCCATCGTCATCCAAAACAAACTCACGAACCCAAGAAGTAAAACGCTCTCCAAAGGGATTTTCGTCAAAATAAAACCCGGCTCCCAATACATATGCCGAGAGGGGCGGATCTGACGGCGTCAGAGTTTTGGCGGTTTCTCGTAAAAATTCAGGGACGTTTTCGACAGAATAAGTCGAGTTAATGAAGCGAGGAGAAGGCGCATGAGTTGGGGAGGGAATAAGAGAAAATCCAGCCATAATAAGGTCACTCCTCGCTTTTTCTGATAGGGCGGATTAGTGACGAAAAAATAGCTGGCGTAAATGAAGAGGGGTGGCTGACTGATCTTATTTTGCTCATATCCTCATCTTAAAGATATCCCACCGGGATCTGTAAAATTCGAGAATTTAGCCATTCGATTTGCTCAGATTGATTGATGAGAAGACCAAAAGGGAGTTGCTCTCTTTGAATAAAATCATCCAGGGTTTTCAGGCGTTTCTTGTCTATTTGAACGCCATATTTAATTTCTATGGGTACAAGGCCAAATTGACCTTCAAGGATGAGGTCAATCTCTGCCCCGTGTTTGGTTCGATAGTAATAAGGTTTCCAAGATCCAATCGACAATGCCGTGAGCCCCTTCATAATTTCTTCAATCACAAAACCCTCGAAAGATCGACCAACCATCGGATGTTGTTTTAAATAATCGACGCTTTGCATCACGGTGAGATAATGAAGTAAACCGCTATCAGAAATATGTCCTTTTGGCATTTTTACCAAGCTTTTGTAATCACTTTTTTCAAGACTCAATTGTTGTCGCCACAAGAAAGTCCCCTCTGCAATACTGAGATATCGACTGACACTGGCTTGGCCGATTTCAATATCTCTCGCAAGCTCACGTAAAAAGCGTTGAAAGTTTTCTTTATCTAAGCTCGGGAATAAGGCGGAAATGTCCCGATAGAGGTAGCTTTTTTCATAAAATTCAAACCAGTTATTTCTCGCTTCGAGATCTCTTGCTAAAACGATTTCAGGATATCCACCTGAAAACCAAGCGGTTTCAATCACTCCCCTTGGCAAGGGGTTTGTGTTGATCGTCAATTCATTTTTTGTCCACGATTTCATCGGCTGGGTGAACCATCGATAAAAATCACTCAAAGGGGCTTCGGCAATTTCATTCATTTTTAAAGTAGCCAATTCAACAACGGCAACTCGCCCAGCGAGCGACTCTGCAATGTTTTTTAATAAATCGGGACTGCTAGAGCCCGTAAGAATAAAACGCCCTTTTTTTTGACGCTGATCATCAATCACGCCACGCAATATTTCGAATAAAACGGG
>JBILWQ010000019.1:0-14035 GCA_044369805.1 Phycisphaerales bacterium | reverse complement strand
TCATCCCGATGGCCATGCGGAAGCTGGTGGTCTTGCCGGCGCCATTGCGGCCGAGCAGGCCCACGATCTCGCCCCGGTCCACGTGAAACGCCACCTGGTCCACCACGCGGCGACCGTTGTAGGTCTTGACGAGTCCCTTGGCTTCTAGCAGCGGCATGCCGCCGCGATGCTACTGGCCACGCGGTAGGCTGTGCGCCGCATGAATCGACCGACCCGGCTTCCGCTGCTGCTGTGTCTGACGATGGCCGCCCAGGGCTGCGTGCGGCGCGTGATCGACATCACCAGCGACCCGCCGGGCGCGCGCGTGTGGGTGAATGATCGCGAGGCGGGCCGGACGCCGTGCAGCGTGGAGTTCACCCACTACGGGCGGTACGACGTCCGGCTGCGTCGCGAGGGCTTCGAGCCGGTGGCAGGTTGGGGCGATGCCGACGAGCCCGTCTGGGACTTCGTGGGCTGCGATCTGGTCAGCGAGGTGGTGCCGGCCCGTTTCACGAGCCGGGTGCAGTGGCACTTCACGCTCATCCCCACGGACCAGGATGAGGCAGCGCTCGTGCAGCGGGCCCGGGCCATGCGCACGGGTCTCGATGAGCGAGCCGCGGAGTTCGCGGCCGAGAAGGGTGATGGCGAGGAGAGGGTGCTCGAGCGGACGGATCCGGCGGCGGTGCCCGTGCCCGGCAGCGTCATGCCGCGAGCCATGCCCGGATCCGACGGTTGATCGCCCGGTTGGTGGGTGGAAACTCGCGGCCGAGGGCCTGATCCGGCGGCAGCCAGAGCGCCTCGGCGCACTGCAGCGTGCGCGGGGGCACGGTGCTCTGGAAAGCCACCAGATGCACGTGAAAGAGGATCGAGGGAGGCCCAGGATCGAGGTGCTGGCAGAGCAGACTTGCGTGATCCGCGGGCACCTGAAGTCCCGTCTCCTCGAGCAACTCGCGCACGGTGGCCTGCAGCGGCGTCTCGCCGGGTTCCACGCGACCACCCGGCCACTCCCAGAGCCCCTCGAACCGCTTGCCTGGCAGGCGACGGGTGACCAGAAGCCGCAGGGCTTCTCCTCGGCCCGCATGGCAGACGGCGATCCCGGCATGCAGATCCGGGTCCTCTGGGCTGCCTTGCGCGGTGTGGGGACTGGTGGATGGAACGTGCATAACCCGAATGAGGGGCTGCATTTGAAGTTCCGGCGGGATGTCCGGACTCTTTCGGTAGGACTGCCCAGGGGCTGAGGATACTTTCCCCGCCCCGGACTTCTTCGCAGCCCTCACGGGTTGCCTGCCGCCGTCCGGACGTGTCGGAGCGTCCGGATGGCGGCTCCTGGGGTGAGAGTTAGCATCGCATCATGCATGTCTTTCCCGTGCTCGCCCTGGCGTCGACCTTGAATGCCACGTCACCCGGCGAGCCGTTGAGGCCCACCGAGCCTTCGCTCGCCGTGGCATCGCTTGCCCCGTCGCAGTCGGCGGGATCTGGGGCGGGCACCGCCGAATCGAAGGCGATGCCGCGCGGTGCCGCCGCATCGAGGCCGTTCGGTGCCAAGGACAGCTGGCGTTGGCAAGTGCTGGGCTCATGGATGAACGATTTCAACGCGGCCAACCAGATCGAGGCGGAGTGGAGCGCCAGTTGGTTCTTCATGCAGGATGTCAGCATGGATTTCGGCCTGAGCGGTGACGCCATCCTGCAGCCAGGCACGGATGCCGGAGGTGGCGGTGCCTCGCTCATGTTCCGCTGGCACTTCCTGGCCCGCGAGAGCTGGACGCTCTTCGCCGACGCGGGCTGCGGCATGCTGTTCACGAACGAGCCCGTGCCCAGCGATGGCGGTCGCGTGAACTTCACGCCACGCGTGGGCTTGGGGGGCACCGTGGATGTGGGCGGCGACGCGCGACTGATGGCTGGCGTTCGGTGGTACCACATCTCCAACGCCAACACCGGTCAGGAGAATCCGGGACGGGACTCGATCCAGCTCTTCGCGGGGGTGAGCTTCCCGTTCTGAGGCCTGCCCGGGGAGAGTCTGGATTGCTGTTCGCGGGCTCGGGACTTTGCCGATACCATGGAGCCGCGTCGGAAGCGGGCCCTGGAACGGATTCTCGGACCACCCGCCGCCTTGCAGTTGGCTCTCGGAACACGGAGAATGCTCCCATGGATGGAAACCACGCCCGGCTGACCGGCGACACGCTGGTCCGGCCGGAGCCCAGGGCCCAGGAGGCCGAGGAGACCCCCTCGCTCCGGCTGGCCGGAACTCAGGCGTACGAAGGCATCGAACCCGGCGATGAGCGGCTGGGCGCGTTGCGGAATGCCTGCTGTCTGCTCGAGCGTCTGAAGGCCGAAGCCGTGGCGCTGGAGGAGCGGTCCTCGGCCGGCCGGGGGGATCCCATGATCCTGGCCAGCGGTCGCAGCGGCCTGGACCGGGCGGTGGAGCAGCTGGAAGCCCTCATCCGGTCACTGGACGAGAGCGTGCTCAAGGAAATCGGTCAGGCCCAGGGGTCGGGTCGGTGAACCGGACTTCCGAGGTGGGTCCGGATGCGACCGTGCGGCGTGTGGCTGCGGGTGATCCCCTGTTCGCGGAGGCCCTTGAGGCGGCCCGCGACTATCGGGGTGACGTCACGATCGAACTGGTGGACGGCCCCGTGATCGAGGGATTCGTCTACGACCGCTCGTCCGGTGCCACGCCAGCCCAGCGCAAGATCCGCCTGCTCCCGTGCGATGGCGGTGCCCGGCAGTCGATCGCCGAGGACCGAATCCGGAGCGTGGCCTTCACGGGCAAGGACGCTGCGGCGGGCAAGACCTGGGAGAACTGGGTGCGGCGCTACGCCGAGAAGCGGCTCAAGGGCGAGTCCGCCAGCATCGAGAGCGATTCGCTGGACTGAATCGCGGACTCAGGGGTTGTATTCGGCCTCGGATCCGGGATCGACGAGCTTCCACTGGAGGCGCCTGGCGATTTCCCAGATGGTGGCCCGGAAGATGCTCGAATCCTCGGTCTGCGTGACCAGGATCTGCAGCACCGGATCCTGTCCCGCGGTGAAGTGCATCTCGAAGCCTGGGCCGTAGAGGATGTCCCCGCCCGGAGCCTCGGGAGCCGTGTTCAGCAGGGCCAGCGCCGCCTCGATCTCGGCTCGTGTGCCGATGGGCACGAGCGTGCCCGGTTCACCCTTCTGGCGGGACTGCACGACGAACTCGGACGAGGCCATGGCGGGGAGAGTAGCGGTCTTCACGCCGCGTTGCGGGGTGCATCCGCGGGCGTGACCGCCGCCGCGATGGCATCCACCTGAGCCTCATCCATCCACGGCAGCTCAAGCAGGCGTCGCCTGACGCGATCCGGCATGGGCTTGCCCTGACGTTCCCACGAGGGCCGGCTCTTCCATCGGCGGTGGATCCAGAGGTACTGCGAAGGATCGATCCGGACGGAGGCCTCGATGGCCCGGTTGAAGCGGGCCGTGGCGTAGAAGACGGGATCCGGCGCTTGCTCGCACTCCTCCGGCTGGATGACATCGGTGGTCAGGATGCGGTATCGGAGGTCCTCGCCCTGGCGGATGGCGGCACCGACCACGATGGGCAACCGGTACCGCAGCGCCAGCAGTCCGATGCTCTTGTAGCTGCTGGCCAGGCGTCCGAAGAATGGCACGAAGAGGCCGTCGTCACCCGCGTTCTGGTCGGCGATGAAGCCCACCCGACCGCCGGCCTCGATGACGCGCTGGACCTCGGTGGTGGCGCCCCACTTGGTGAGCACTTCCAGTCCGCGCCGCTGCCTCATGCCCAGCAGCCACTCGTTCAGGAAGGGGTTGTCCAGCGGCCTGGCCAGGGCGCTCATGCGGAATCCCAGCATGCTCAGCGCCAGGCCCAGGAACTCCCAGTTGCCCATGTGCCCGGTGACGAAGAGGGCCGGCCGGCCCTGCAGCAGCAGGCGCATGGTGGGTTTCAGGTCATCCAGGGCCACGTGCTCGGGCCAGCCATGGCGGTTGAGGATCTGCGGTCCGGCCACGCTGTCCACCAGGAAGAGCTGGAACATGTGCCGCACGCTGGCCATGGCCAGTTCGCGGGCGCGCGGCTCAGGCAGTTCCGGGAACGCCCACTGCACGTGGCGAACCGCCCGGTCGACCCGGCGAGGACCCAGTCGCGCGAAGAGGTCGCCGATGCCCGCTGCGGTTCGCAGGTTCTGGCTGATGCCGAAGAGGTGCAGCGAGGAAGCGGCGAGCCGCAGAGCGGCGTACGGCGCCCAGCTCTTGAGCACGGCCGCCGAGCCCATGGCCAGTCGGCTCAGTTGGTCATGCCCGTGAGGGCCTCGAACCGGTTCAGGTTGAGCACGGGGATGCGGGCCTCGGTCGCCTCACGCTCGATCTTCTCGTAGAGATCGCAGGCGTCCTGGGCCTCGGTGAAGGCGTTCAGCTCGGCCTCGTCCGCATCCGGCAGCGGCTTGCCGGGCCGCTTGGGCCGCGAACCGATGACCACGAAGTCCAGGTCACCGGTGACGCGGTCGCTCTCGGCCAGGATGCCGCCCCATTCGCGGATGCGGTTGCGGATCACGTTGGCCTCGTCCGTGGAGGTTCGGCCATCGCCGTCAAGATCGAACTTGCCGTGCACCAGGAAGCGGAACCGCTGCGAGGGGCTGTAGACCGCGTTGGCCAGCACATCGCCGCGCACGACGGGCTTGCCAGGGCTGGAGCGGACCACGCGGGCCGTGCTGGTGTCGTCGCCCACCTTCATGATCTGCAGGGTGGCCTTGCCGCGGAGACCTTGCTCGCTGCTGGTTCGGATCTGGTCGGCGGTGGCGAAGACCTCGAAGGTCATGCCGGGCTGCACGCGATGGGAGCGGCCGAGGTCGATGAAGACCGTTCCGTCGCCGCCACCCACGGAGATCACGTTCCCGTCGACCAGGAGGGAGGGATCCGAGGGCTGGGTCTCGAACTGGGCCAGCTTCCGGTTGGCCTCGGCCAGCCGCGTCTCCAGGGTCGCCTTGGAGCCCTTGAGCTGCTCGGCCTCGGCGTCGCGTTCCTGCTTGTACGCGTTGAAGCGCTGCTCGAAGTTGGTTCGCACCTCGTCGGACGACTTCTTCACCTCCTCGAGATCGCGTCGGTAGCCCTCGGCGGCCTCGTTGAGCTGCGCGATGGAGGTGGAAGCCTGCCCGGCCGTCTCGGTGGGCGTCTCGCCTTCACCCGAGGCCGCCGCAGGCTGCAGCTGGGCCTTGAGCTCGTCGATCTGCCGCTGCAGACCGGCCGCGGACTTCTCCGCGGACGCCAGCTTGCCCTTGAGCGAGTCGATGTACGCCTTCACCGAGCCGCCCGCGGGCACGCCAAGTTCGCTCATGGCCGAGTTGAACTTGTCCTGGTCGAGCGCCGCATCGGAGCCGCCGGTGAGCTGCGAGGCGATGGCCTCGTGCAGCACCGAGAGCTTCTGGCCCGCGTCGGCCTGCTGGGCCAGCTTGCTGCGCAGGTCCCTGGCCTCGCTGCGTGCCTTCTCCGAGCCGGAGAACTGCACGATGCAGACGACGAGCAGGCCGACCGTCGCGATGACGAAGGTGACCAGGGTGATGAGGACGCCGGTGCCGGCGGTTCGGGTGGCCATTCGGGGGTCTCCAGGGGCTCCCGGAGAGCCCATCACGCCAGTTTCCGCCGATTTGCGGGCCCCGTCAAGGTGCGGGGGGATGCAAACTGGCCACTTGCCGGATCGGTGGCGTCCGGGCATACTTCCCGACCCTTCGGAGATCAACGTGCCCAACACCAAGAGTGCAGAGAAGCGAGTCCGTCAGACCAAGAAGCGAAACGCCCTCAACAACTGGCGGAAGCGTCAGGTGAAGGACGCCGTCAAGGCGTTCCTGGCCGCCGTCACCAAGGGTGACGCCGCCGCGGCCGAGAAGGCCTACCGGGATGCCGCCTCCATGGTCGACCGCGTGGCCACCACCAGCACCATGCACCGCAACACCGCGGCTCGACGCAAGAGCATGATGGCGCGACGTCTGAAGGCGATGCAGGGCGGCGGCGGGACGGCGAAGACCGCCAAGACGGCGCGAGCCAAGTGACTCGGGACCGGGGCGGCACGCGTGGAGCGTGGGCCCCGAGACGTGACATCAGTTACTGGGAAGTGTCCAGGCGTCCTCTCGAGACGCTGGTGTTCCTGCTGCCCTTGCTGATCCTCTACGAGGTGGGCCTGTCGATCTGGTTGCGGCACGGCGACGCGGCCATGACCAACAAGGCGCACGGTGGCCTGGTGGGCCTGTTCCGAGTCGCTGGCGTGCGTGCCGAGGAACTCGGCCTGCCGCTTCTGTCGCTGCCGGCCGTCGGCCTGGTCATGACGTTGCTGGCATGGCAGGTGATCGGACGGTTCCCGTGGCGGTTCCGATGGTCCACGGTGGCGTGCATGGGCGCCGAGAGCGTGGCCATGGCGGCGCCGCTGCTGCCGCTGGGCCTGTTGGCGAGCCGTCTTGGCGCCGGGCTCTGGGCGGCCTCGGGCGATGCCTCACTGCGGAGTCTGGATGCCCTCTCGCGGCTCACCATGGCTGCCGGCGCCGGGATCTACGAGGAACTGGTGTTCCGCATGGCGGTGATGGGTGCGCTCCACATGCTGCTGGCCGACGTGGGCGGCTGGAAGGGCGCCTGGACCTGGGTCATGTCGGCGGCGGTGGCGGCGGCGCTCTTCGCGGCGTATCACCCGATCCGCGATCCCTCGGGATCGATCGAGTGGTGGAGATTCGCCTTCCTGTTCGTGGGTGGCCTGTGGTTCGGCGTGCTCTACCACTGGCGAGGCTTCGGCGTGGTGGCCGGTGCCCACGCGGCCTACGACATCACGGCACTGCTGCTGTGGCAAGGCTGACCGCAGCATCGCCCAGCAGCGGCCTGAAGATGGCGGTGCCGATGCCGAGGTAGATGATGGTGCTGGCCACATCCACCACCATGAGCGTGACGGGGCCCGAGGCGAACTTGGGGTTGAGGCCGATGCGGCGGAGCGCTCGGGGCACCAGTGAGCCCACGGCCGCGGCGGTGAGCATGGCACCGAGCACGCTCAGCAGCAGCGTGAGCACGATGGCCCGGCGCTCGCCGGCGGAGGCGAAGAGGAGCGACGCGGCGGCGACCAGCACGCCGCATCCCGCGCCGAGCAGCAGCGACGTGCCCGCCTCATGGCGGATCCGGCGCAGGAAGGCGGACATGGATCCGTCGGTGCGGAGCAGCTGCAGGGAGAGTTCGCCCGCCTGCACGCCGATCGATTCCGACACGGTGAGCACCATGGGAATGAACGCCGCCAGCACGATCACCGCCTCGAGCAGATGGGCATGCGCGTCGGCGATGAACGCGCACGCCAGTCCGGAGGCGATGTTGCAGAGCAGCCACGGCATGCGGAGCACGAAGCTCTGGAGGGGACCGCCCATGCGGTGCTCCTCCACTGCGGCACCCAGACGTCCGAAGAACTCGTGCCGGGAGCCCTCGAGCCGATCCGAGGCGTCCGCGGCCCACGCGGTGACATCCACCACGCCCAGCAGCCGTCCGCCATCGTCGACCACCGGAAGGGCGAGCTGTCGCAGCGACGCGAGCGTCTCGAAGGCCGCCCCCGCGGTCTCGTGGAACGAGACGGTGGCGGGGCAGGGGTGCATGAGCTGGGCGATCGGCTCCTCGCCTCGGCTCAGCAGGAGGCGCCGGGCGGAGACCTGCCCGAGCAGTCGATCCTGCTCGTCGATGACATACACGTAGAAGAGATGGTGGTCGAGGTGGCGCTCCCGGAGGATCCGGCGGGCTTCCTCGGCCGTGCAGCCCGCGTGAATGGCCGTGCGGACGGCCAGCATGGCGAGGGCGACGGGACTGCCGAGGTCGATCTTCGACACGCCGGGATGGTATCGCTGTCCGCGGTCACCGATACACTCGCCCCATGACGCAACACGCCGACGCGTCGAGGATCCGATGGCTTCTGCTTGATGCCGACGGCACGCTGACCGACGGCGGCATGTTCATCCATGGTCAGGGTTCGGAACTGAAGCGATTCTCGGTCCGCGACGGCTTCGGTCTCCGAGCGTGGCTCTCGACGGGCCGCGAGGTGGCTGTGATCACGGGGCGGGGTGATCTCTCGCTCAGGCACCGTCTGGCCGATCTGGGTGTGCAGCGCGTGATCAGTGCGAGCGGGCCCAAGGGCGAGGTCGTCGACCGGCTCCTGGCCGAGCACGGGGTGGATCGGGCTCAGGTGGCCGCGATGGGGGATGACCTGCCCGACCTGCCCATGCTTCGCCGGGCGGCCTATCCCATGGCGGTGGCGGATGCTGCGCCGGAAGTGAAGGCCGCTGCCTGCTGGATCAGCTCGGTGGCCGGTGGCCACGGTGCGGTGCGCGAGGCGGTGGAGCACCTGCTTCGGGCCGCCGGAGCGTGGGGAAGCGTGGTGGAGCGGTTCGCGTGAGCCGGATCCGAGGGAAGACGTGGGCCCTCACCGCGCTCGCGGCCGTGATCGGCCTGCTGCTTGTTGGTGTGGCCCTTTGGCTCGGGCCTTCCGACGCGCCGCAGGGGCCGGTGAAGCCCCGCATCGTCGATGCGGGTGACTTGCCCATGCCCCAGCCGCTGAAGCCGGGCGAGGGCGGGGGACCGGCGCGACCCATCGATCAGCAGGGCATCTCGCTGGAGCAGGGCGCCTGGGTGCAGGTGGCGGATGAGCAGGGGCGCCTGGCTCAGCAGTACAGCGCCAGCCGGATCGATCCCGAGCGAGACAAGCGGCTCCGCATGGAGCAGCCCCGCGCCGTCTTCTACCCAAGGGATGGACGGGTGATCACCATGCGGAGCGAGCGGGGCAACATGCGCGTGCCGGACCGGGCGCTCGAGAGTGGCCGGCTCGAGGGCTCGGTGGTGATCCGCATGTACCGCACCGAGGGTCGCATGCCCGACCTGCAGCGCGATCTGCCGGCCATGGTGGTGGAGGCGGACGAGGCACTCTTCGACAATCGGCTGGGCGAGATCCGCTGCGATCGTCGCGTGAAGGTGACCACGGAGGAGCTGCAGTTCGAGGGCGAGGGACTGGCGATGCTGCTGCTGCCGGACGGACGGACCATCGAGCGGCTGACGGTCGAGCGGCCGCTCTCGCCGATCGTGGTCACGCGACGGACGGTCGTGGATGTGCCCGCCGCTTCGCGTGCTGGCGGGCGAGGTCCCTCGGGGGGGGCGGAACCCGGGCCCGGGATGCCGGCCGCTCCGACGGAGCCCGAGCGCCTCTACCGACTGGTGCTTGAGCGCAACGTCCGGATCGATCGACTCGCCGTGAAGGGCCGCACCCGCATCGAGGGGGATCGTCTGACGGCCGTCTTTGCCCTGCAGGGCGAGGGGTTGGGCGCCAAGCTCTCGCGGACCGAAGCGTTTCCCGACTGGCGACCCGGTCTTGGAGGAGGCGGTCTTGCGCCGGCGCTTGGTGCGCTGGCCATGGCTGCGGTGCCCGAGACGGAGTGCACCGAGATCCGCTACGAGGGTCGACTGACCATGAACCTGACCAGCGATCCCGCCGATGCGCTGGCGGACCGCGACCAGGTCCGCGTGGAGGTGGATGGCCGCGAGGTCCGGCTCGATGACCAGGCGAGCGAGGCCCGCATCGTGGGTGGGTCGCTTCGCTACGAGACAGGTCGGGAGCTGCTTCAGGTGAAGGGTGCCGAGGGTCGCCCGTTCAGTCTGCAGAGCCCGCGGCTGGACCTGCAGGCCCAGGGCATGGAAGTGGACCGGCGAAGCGGCGCTGGACGGATCGATGGCGGTGGGCGGATGCGGCTCGGTGCCGCCGATGGTGCGGCGATCGAGGCCGTTGGTCGTGCGCCGGCGGCCGCCGCGGCGGGCCAACCGGTCCAGGCCACCGAGGCCATTCCCGCCTCGGATCGGACAGTCCACATGACATGGAGCGAAGGCGTGGGCCTGGCGTTCGAGCCCGGTGCGGAACAATCCCGGCTTCGGCAGGCGGACTTCCGCGGCGGGGTGATGGCCGACGCCGGTGAGGTGCGGCTCGATGCGGGACGACTGGTCGTGGATTGCCAGCCCCAGGGCTCGCGTGACGCGGTCACCCGGATCCTGGCGGAGCGGAACGCTCGGGCCACCCGCGTGCCCGAGGGATCCAGCCTGGCGGGCCAGCGGGTGGAACTGGTGCTCGAGCCCCTGGCCGATGGCGGGTCGCGTCCGGTGCGGCTGCTTGCCGATGGCGAGGTGGAGGCGCTCCAGCAGGACCAGCGGCTCTGGACCGATGCCATGGAGTGCACCTTCGTGCCCGCGGAAGGACGGGAGCGCGCGGATCTGGACCAGGTCCGCACCCGCGGAGCCGTGCAGGCGCTCGTGAGTCGCGATGTGCGGATCTGGGCCTCGGCCATGGACGCCGAGCCCGCGCGCAGGAGCGTGACGCTGCAAGGGCCGGACCTGCTGCTGGTCCGCGGCAACGCCGTGGCCGACGGCATGGCGGAGGTCCAGATGGACGAGGCATCGGGGCAGGGGCATGCACCTGGACCGGGGCGTTGCCGGTATTTCCTGAGTCCGCTCACCGATGATGCCCCGCAACGCCTCCCTCGGCCCGCGGTGGCCGGATCGCCACAGATGGAGACGGTCTGGCGCGAGGGGCTGACCTACCGGCGGATCGATCCCTCGGCGTCCGTGCTGCAACTGGCCGGCGGTGTGGAGGCCTCGGCCAGTCGTGATGCGAGGGAGCGCGATGACCTGAAGGCGAACGAGGTCCTGCTGTGGATGGTTCGGGCCGATGGCGAGCAGACCGGCGGCGAGGCCAGCAGCCTTCGCCGGGTCCGCGCCACCGGCGGTGTGCGACTGGAGAGCCGGCAGTGGGGTTGCGATGACCGCAGCGACGAGCCCCGCCTGCTTCGACTGGTGGCCGAGGACGTCACGCACGACGTGGCCACGGGCGAGGCAGACGTGCCCACGCCCGGCACCCTGCTTGTCTTCGACCGTGATGACGAGGGCGCGAAGTCGGGGCCACCCTCGCTCTTCGACGGGCGAGGGACGACGCGGTTCCGATGGGGTCAGGCGTTGGCGATCCGTCGGATCGAGAGCCCCGCCACCTACCGCATCACCATGGCGGACCAGGCGGAGCTGGTCCACGCCGGGCTTCGCGAGCAGGACACGCTGACCATCACGAGCGACACCATGGAGGCGATCGTGGAGCGTCGCGATGGCGGGCCCGCGACGGCTGCGGAGGGGCTGGCGCAACCCGCGGACCTTGGTGGCGCGGTGCGTCTGCAGCGGGTGGTTGCGGATGGCCGCGTGCTCGTGCGGAGTCCGGAGATCGACGTGGAGTGCGACCGCTTCGACCACGACCTGCGCACGAAGGTGGCCACGCTCTCGGCCCGGCCAGGTCGCGTGATCTCGGTCCTGCAGAAGGGGGCCAATGCGCAGCCGATCCCGCTGCGGGCCGAGCAGGCTCTCTGGGACATGGAGAACGGCAGCATTCGCGTGACCGGTGCGGTGGGCACCGGCATGCGGTGAGTCACAGATCGCTTCGGATTTCCCAGAGATCCGGGAAGAGCGGCCGGAAGAGCGTCGACTTGAGGTAGGCCACGCCGGCGGAGCCGCCGGTGCCCGGGCGGGCACCGATCGTGCGCTCGACCATCTTCACGTGGCGGTAGCGCCACTCCTGCACGCCCTCGTCGAGGTCGACCAGCGACTCGCAGAAGTGGTGCACGGGACCTTCGGTTCGGTAGACCTGCAGAAGCGTGGCCTGCATGGCCGGATCCGGCTCCGGGGGCAGGGTTGGATCCCGTTCGAGCGTGGAGGCGGGCACGGGAACGCCGGCCGCGGCCATGCCCCGGGCGAATCGCAGCCAGAGCGACGGGGCCTTGAGACGTCGCTCAAGTTCCTCGCGTTCCGCGGAACCCTCGGGGTAGCGGGCCACCGCCCGCGGCTCCTTGGCGCCGAGCATCATCTCGAAGGCCCGGAACTGCCAGCTCTGGAAGCCACTGGCGCTCTGCAGGAAGCTCCGGAACTGCAGGAACGAGATCGGTGTCATGGTCTCGAGCACGTCGATCTGCGCGACCATGGTCTTCAGGATCTTCAGCATCCGGTGCAGCGTGGCGTGGGCGTGATCCCAGTCGGCCCGCTCCAGCAGCATGCCCAGGCGATCCCCCTCGTGCAGCTGCTGCTTGAACCACAGCTCGTACACCTGGTGGATGATGATGAAGAGCGTCTCGTCGTGTTCCCGCGGCTCGCCTGCGGGTTGCTGCAGGGACAGGAGTTCGGGAATCCTCAGGTAGCGATCGTAGGTGATGTCCACCCGCGGAGGCTAGCCGAACGCGCGGCCGAGGGCGGCGCCTGGTCCAGCGCGCACGGCAGTCCAAGCCTGCCGCAGAGCATCCGTGCGGTGATCTGCGCGCTGAGGAAGATGACGGGCAACCCCGAGCCCGGGTGCGTGCCGCCACCCACGAGCCAGACACCATCCACGTCCTGCATCTGGTGGTGCGGCCGGCGGTGAAGCATCTGACCAAGGTTGTGGGCCAGGTTGAAGGTGGCGCCGAACTGGATGCCCTCGGCCTTCCAGTCCAGCGGCGAGACGGTCCGCTCCGCCCGGATGCGACCCCGGATGCCCTTGATGCCGAAGACCGACTCCAGACGGTCGAGAGCCTGCTCGCGCAGGCCCGCCGCCTGCGTGGACCAGTCGACGTGGTTGAAGCCGGGCTGCACGTTGGGGGTGGGCACGAGCACGTAGAGCGACCGGGTGCCCCGCGGGGCCATGGAGGGATCCACCGGCACCGGATTGCAGACGTACATGGATGGATCCTGGCTGAGCGTTCCGTGCCGCGAGATGTCGGCGAGGTTCCGCTCGTACTGGCGGCTCACGTAGATGGTGTGGTGGGGCAGGTCGACCTCGCCGTCCACGCCCAGGTAGAGCATGTAGGTGCTGCAGCTGTATCGGCAGCGGTCCAGGCGATCATCGCTCCAGGTGGGCCGAAGCGAGGCGGGGACCAGCGTGCGAAGGGCGTGGGCGGCGTCGGCGTTGACCACCACGTGCGCGTGGCGGTGGAGCGAGCCATCGACATGCACGCCCACGGCCCGGCGACCCTCGAACTCGATGCGGTCCACCGGCCGGCCGAGGTGGAAGCGCACGCCCAGTTCCTCGGCGATGCCCGCCATGGCGGTCATGAGCGCGTTGCAGCCACCCTTGGGGTGCCAGATGCCGTACTCGTACTCGATGAAGGGCAGGATGCTGAAGAGCTCCGGACACTCGTACGGGCTCATGCCGAGGTACTTGCTCTGGAAGCTCATGGCGAGTCGCACCGAGGGGTGACGGAAGTACCCCTTGAGGTGGTCGTGGAGGCTCTGCCACGGCCTCAGATGCGGCCCGGCGCGCATGGCATCGATCGAGAGCAGGTCGAGCACGCTACGGATGGGCCTGCGAAGCAGCGGCGTCATGGCCGCCAGCTTGCGGCGATTGTCCGTGATGAAGCGATCGAACGCGGCGCCGTCGCGTGGCTCGATGGCGGAGAGTCGCCGCGCCATGCTGGCGAGATCCTGCGTGGTGTCCAGCGTGATCGGATCGCCCTCGGGTTGGCCGAGCAGCAGGCGATACATGGGATCGAGACGGGTCATCTCGACGCGGTCGGAGAGCCTTCGGCCCGCGGCGGCCAGGATCTCGTCGAGCACGTAGGGCATCATGAAGAAGGTGGGCCCCACGTCGAAGTGATGCTCCCCCAGCGAGAGCCGCCGGGTGCGGCCGCCCACCTGCGGATGACGCTCGTAGACATCGACCGAGGCACCGCTGGCGGCGAGCAGGATGGCGGCGGCGAGCCCGCCTGGACCGGCCCCGACGATGGCGACATCGGACACCTGGCGTGAGGCGCGCTCGGTTGCGATCATGCGGGTAGTTTCGCATGTTCCGCGGACCCGGATTCGAGCGTGAATCCGGCCCTTCCCGCGGCCCGAACCGCGACCGGAGCCCGCATGACAGATCCCGACATCCAGCCCGCGTTGGTCGCATCCACGGGCTGGCTTCCCTGGTCGAGCCGGCGGGCATGGCTCCGCTCGTTCCGGAAGGCCGTGGCAGCCTCCGCCCTGGAGATGGCTCGTCTGGTCTCCGAGGAGATCGGCAAGTCCGAGGGCGAGGCGTACGTGAGCGAGGTGCT
>JBILWQ010000239.1:0-3729 GCA_044369805.1 Phycisphaerales bacterium | reverse complement strand
ATCAGGTGCTCGCAGAACGCCTCATCGCCGGGGAAGCCGAATCGCGTGTGGTCGCACAGCACGAAGTAGGCCCCCTGCGGCACCAGCGGATCGAGGCCTGCACCCCGAAGCGCCTCGAGCATGGCCTGCCGCCGCGCGGCATAGTCCTCGCGAAGCTGCTCGTGGTAGGACGAGGGTGCCTTGAGCGCGACCACGGCGGCGTGCTGCAGCGGCGTGGCGGTGGCGAACGTGAGGAACTGGTGCGCGGCCCGGATGCCGGCCGTCAGGTGCACGGGCGCGATGGCCCAACCGATCTTCCAGCCGGTGAGCGAGAAGGTCTTGCCCAGGCTCGAGAGGACGATCGTCCGCTCGGCCATGCCCGGAAGCGAGGCGATCGACCGGTGGGGCCGCTCGAACCAGATGTGCTCGTAGACCTCGTCGCTGACCACCAGGCAACCCGCCTTCATGGCGATGTCGGCGATCGCCTCGAGCTCGGCGTCGGTGAGCACGCGTCCAGTGGGGTTGTGGGGCGAATTGATGAGGATCAGTCGCGTGCGAGGCCCGACCGCTCGCCGCAGTTCGTCGACGGGAAAGTGGAATTCCGGCGAGCGCATCCGAACGGTGCGCACCGTGCCACCTGCCATGGCGACGGCGGCGGGATACGAGTCATAGAACGGCTCCACCAGCACCACCTCGTCCCCCGGTTCGACCAGCCCGAGCATGGTGGCGGCGATGGCCTCGGTGCAGCCGCTGGTGACCGTGACCTCGCGATCCGGATCCACGAGAACGCCGTGCTCCGCGTTGAATCGATCGGCGATGGCGCGGTTGAGTTCCGGGATTCCGGACATGCGGGCGTACTGCCCGTGGCCGTCGGCGATGGCCCTGCAGGCAGCCTCCTTGACGAATTCCGGACCGTCGAAGTTGGGAAACCCCTGCCCCAGGTTCACCGCGCGGTGCTCGGCGGCAAGCCGGCTGATGCGCGTGAAGACACTTTCCCCGAACGCCGCAAGCCTTGACACCGTGCCGCGAGTGGTCATGACGCCATGCTAGGGTGACCCACCGGGCGGCCGAGCGCCGGCCACTGCATACTGGGGCCCATGTCCGCTCGTGACCGCACCAGCACCGACGAGCAGATCCGCCGCCGGCGTCCTCGGCCGGTGCCTTCCCTTGAGCCTCGGGTGCTGCTCGAGGTGCCGGGGGTGCTGGTGGTCGACAAGCCCGCAGGCGTGCCCACGCAGCCCGGACGAGGGCACGCCGATGACACGCTGCTGAACGGCGCCTTCGCCCTTCGGGGCGATGCGCTCGCCACGCTCGGACCCGAACGGGATTGGGGCCTGGTGCACCGCCTGGATCGGGATGTCTCGGGGCCGGTGGCGCTGGCGACCACGGCCGAGGCCTACGACAGGCTCCGCGCCGCCTTCGCTGGGCGGCACGTTCGCAAGACCTACCTGGCTCTGGTGCTTGCCGCGCCACCTTCGCCCGAGGGCGAGTGTTCCCGGCCGATCAGGGAGGAGGTCCGCGGTCGCATGAAGGTGGGTCTTTGCCCGCAACGAGGCGGCGAGACAGCGCTCACGCGATGGCGGACGCTGGCACGGAACGATGGACGCACGTTGCTCGAGGTGGAGCCGGTCACGGGACGTCTGCACCAGATCCGAGTGCACATGGCCGCACTGGGGTGTCCGGTGGTGGGCGACCGCGTGTATCGCGTGGACGCACCCCCCAACACCAGCCCGCTGCCGCCAGGACGTCGACCCGATCCACTGCTGCTGCACGCATGGCGGCTGGAGATCCCGTGGCCGGAGGCTCCAGGCGGACATCTGATGGCCACCTCGCCGGTTCCCGCGGAGATGCCAGAGCTGGCCGCCGCCACGGCACGCCTTGGGCCCGGGCACGGGTAACCTGATGCGTCCCGTGCGTCGCCTTCTGATGGGCCTCCTGCTGCTGACCGCCTGCTCCAACGTGGAGAAGGCGGCGCCGACGCCGCGCTCAAGCAGTGCGACCGTCCAGCAGCCGCCCATGGAGGTGGATCCAATCATGCGAGGCACGGTGGCCTCCGAGGCCGTGCTGCTGGGCTTCGAGGATGTCGTGGTGCGCGGCTACGGCCTGGTGGTGGGCCTGCAGGGCACGGGAAGCCGGGCGATGCCGGCCGAGATCCGGGCCTTCATGCTTCGGGAACTGGCCAAGCACGACGTGGCCGACTCCAGCCGCGGCATGGGCATGTCTCCGGAACGGATCCTGGACAGCGACGACATCGCGGCGGTGCTGGTCGAGGGCGTGATTCCGGCCGGCGCGACCAAGGACACCAAGTTCGACATCCGCGTCTCGGCCGTGCCGGGCTCCAGCACCACCAGTCTGGAGGGTGGACGCCTGTGGACCACGGATCTTCGGCCCGGACCGGCCATGGCCGGAAGCAAGCAGTCCACGCCGCTGGCCGAGGGACGCGGTCCGATCGTGGTGAACCCCTTCCTGCCGATCGGGGTGAGCGGCAGCACCGCGGTGGATCGGATGAGCGGACGCATCCTGAATGGCGGTCGGGTGATCAAGGACATGCCGCTCAAGTTGCGGCTGGCCACCCCCAGCCACACCCGCGCCGCCACGATCGTGACCTGCCTGAACAGCCGGTTCCCCAGGGAGATTGGCCAGCGCAGCGACACGGCGCGAGGCAAGAACGGCGAGGCGATCGAGATCGTGGTGCCACCGAGCTTCCATGACCGCTCGAGCGACTTCGCGCAACTGGTGCGACACACCACGCTCGACGTGCAGAATGGCGAGGCGATCGCCGCAGCGGTGCGGCGAAGCCTGCTGGCCACGCCCGGAGCCGCGGCGGCCGCGAGCTGGCGCTGGCAGGCGATCGGGAAGCGCAGCCTTCCCATGATCCAGGATCTCTACACGCATCCGGAGGAGCAGCCCCGGATGGCCGCCCTGGAAGCGGGCTCGAAGCTCGATGACCCGCTGGCGGTGCCGCACCTGCTGGACATGGCCCGGTCCGGCTCGATGGAGGTGCGATTGGCCGCGATCCGGCTGCTGGGTCGGATGCAGCCGAATCCGCAGATCGACGTCGGGCTGCGCCCGCTGCTGGATGACGACGATCTGGATGTGCGACTCACCGCCTACGACGCCCTGCGTCGCCGCAAGGATCCCTTCCTGCATCGCTTCCAGGTCGCGGATCGCCTCGAGCTGGACGTGGTGCCCTCGAACAAGCCGCTCGTGTACATCGCCCAGACCGGTGCGCCCCGGATCGCCGTGTTCGGGGACCAGCTGACCCTGCCCCGACCCATGGCCCAGTCGATCTGGGGAGGACGGCTGATCCTGAAGGGCGAGGAGGGCCAGGACCGCGTTCTCGCCTTCTACCGTGCCGAGGCCTCGCAGAAGGCCCGGGTCGAGAAGGCGCCACTGCAGCTGCCGGAATTCATCCAGTTCCTGGCCCAGCCCTCGACCCCCAACGTGGGCATGCCGGGTCTGAACCTGCGATACGGCGAGACCATTTCCGTGCTGTACGAACTCTCCCGCTCGGGCAACCTTGGGGCCGACCTCCGTGCCGAGCAGGACCGAATCCTGGCCGAGATCATGCGTCAGGACGAGGTCCGCAAGGTGGAGGATCGCCCCGAGTTCACCGAGGAGAACGCGCCCCAGCCGGCCCGACCCGCCGTGCCCCAGCCCTCTCCCGGACTTGATGGAAGCGGCAAGGCCGCCGATACTGTGCCCCGATGATCCGGAGCCGCCGGCTTCGCAGCCCGTCCAGGAGGGACG
>JBILWQ010000206.1:0-4132 GCA_044369805.1 Phycisphaerales bacterium | reverse complement strand
GGGCGCGAACACCCAGTGGCCGAGCCACTCGCCGAACGTGCCGCCTGCGGCCGCGACGCTGCTGTTGGCACGGGCGCCGGAGAAGTTCGAGAGGCTCTCCGAGAGGGTCACGTTGGCGGTCGGCGGCGAGGTGAACCAGCCGGCGTTGGCGGGCATGGTGGTGCTGAGGGTCGACCAACCCGTCGAGAAGTTGCCATCCGCAGCAGTGTCGGAGTTCGCGACGTAGTCGCCGTACTCAAGGACGCTACCGATCGTGCAGAAACTGTCAATCTCGCTGTTGCGCGACTCCAAGGCGGCCGGACGGAATCCTCGAGTCGTTGGACCAGCCAGCTGGACGAACGTGTTCGAAATGTTGGCGTTGTAGACGTTCAGCACGCGATCGCTGGCGCGCTGGGTCACAGCCACCAGGTCAACAACCACGTTGCCGTCGGAACCCGTGCGCGAGAACGCGGCGAGCCCGAGGACGCCGGCGTCTGCCGCCGAAGTCACAACCGCCGCTGCGGCAACAAAATACACAGTCTTCATGACAAGCCTTTCTGGGACAGCTGAGAGGGAGAGGGAAACTCGTGGGACGGGGGGAAACAGCCCACGAACGGAAAGGTCCGAGTTGGCCGACGTCAGCCAGGCGCCGTCAACTCGCCCTCACCATGCCACGGCCTCCCGAGCCATGCAAGCAATGCAGAAGGAACCGCGTGCACATTCATCCGCTCTTCACGATTCCCGGCCATTCCACGCCGCCAAGGGAGGCCACGTGGGCCCACCGCAGGCCGATGGATGCATGCACGCCGAACAGTTATGGGGCAGCGTTGGCCGTGAGCAGGAGCGCTTGGGAGGCAACGACCTCGACCTCGCGCATGGTGCCAGGGGTCGGGAGCCCCGCTGCGGCGCCTGGTGTGGGCGCCTCGACCGCCACGATCAGGTCTCCCGCCGTCCGGCCGACGGCCTGCACGACGGCGCGAGGCTCCGGGGATTCGCGACCGTCGGTGACCGAGGAACCGCGAACCGTGAGCCCGACGGCACCCCCCGAAGCGGAAGGGGCACGCGAAACCGCGCGGGAGCGGATCGCATGGAACAGCACCTCGACGCGGCGCCCGATCCAGCGTGCGTGCACGCGGGCGCTGGTCTCGGATTGGATGGAGAGCAGCGCATTGTTGCGCCACCGCTTCACTTCATCAGGCACGTCGTCGGGGAACCGGTCGATGGCCGTGGTCCCCGGTCGGGGCGAGTACTTGAAGATGAAGTTGTTCTTGAACGGCAACCGGCGCACCAGGTCGCACGTCGCCTCGAAGTCCGCGTCCGTCTCGCCCGGGAAGCCGACGATCAGGTCGCCGGCCAGGGTGGCATCCGGCAAGGCGTCCAGGGTCCGGCCGACGAACTCCTCGTATTCGGCGACGGTGTAGCCGCGATTCATCCTGGCCAGCACGGAGTCACTCCCGCTCTGCGCGGGCGCGTGCAGGTAGCGGCAGATCCGGGGGCACGCACGCATCACGTCGAGCACGTCGCGGCCGAAGTCGCGCGGATAACTGGTGACGAACCGCAGGCGCTTCAGCGCAGGCACCTCCTCGTGGATCCTGTGCAGAAGATCGGCGAACGTGGTGGTACGGCCGGTCACGTCCGATGCATGCCGGAAGGCGCGCAGCCCCGGCCCCACCTGGGGCGCCTCGCGGCCATCCACCGTCAATGCGGCCCCGTGGGAGTAGCGGTAGTGGTTCACCGTCTGCCCGAGCAGGGTGATCTCCATGGCTCCCGAATCGGCGAGCCGCTTGCACTCGTCGACGACATGGCCCGGGGGACGGTGCACCTCAGCACCCCGCGTGTAGGGAACCACGCAATAGGTGCAGAACTTGTTGCAACCGCGCGTGATCCGGACGTACGCGCTCCAAGGCTGCTCGCGCGCGGTGGGATCGAAGGCGCGCGAAAGGTCCAGCGACTCCAGGCCGTCGGTGGCCGCGCTGAGGGTCGCAGAGCGGCGCGACGAATCGCCGGCGAGCGCCATGACGCGCGGCGACCCACCCCCCCCTTCCGTGCGGCGCGCGTTCTCGATCAGCTGCGGGAGCTTGTCGAGCTCGGCGGGCCCGCACAGCAGGTCCACCTGCGGGTGCCTTCGGAACAGAGCGGCGCCGTCGCGTTCCGCCATGCAGCCCAGCACGCCGAGGATCAGACGTTCGCCCGACTGCTTTCGCTGTCCGACGAGGCCCACCCGGCTGAGCGCCTTCTGCTCGGCAAGCTCGCGCACCGAGCATGTGTTGTAGAGGATCACCTGCGCTTCGCGGTCATCCTCGACGAACCGATACCCGAGCGCCGTGAGTTGGCCACGGACAAGCTCGCTGTCGAGCTCGTTCATCTGGCAACCGAAGGTCTCGAGGTAGACGCGCATGGCGCTTGCGGTCGGAAGCTGCGCATTATGGCCAACGCGCGCACGCGACGGATGTCCCAGAATAACGGCGTTCGAGCCCGCGGAAATGGGTCCGAGCCACGAAACGCCGCCCCAGGCCGCAGCGGGGCACGTTCAAGGATCAAAAATCTGCCGCCGCCGCCCACACGTCGCTTGACTCGAGGCGAACCCGCGCCATGTTCCTCCCCGTCGGAGGTGAGGTTCCAGGGAGCAGCAAAAGGGCTGCTCCCAACGAGAAGGGATCCACAACCGTTGTTATTCCCGCTCGCGCGGGATTGAGGGAGTCAAGTCATGAAGATGGGATTCATCGCTTTCGTTGGAACTGCGTCGCTTGTCGCTTCGGCGGACGCGGGTTTCTTGGGCCTGGCCGCGTTCTCGCGCACGGCTTCCGGCGGCAACGTGGTTGTTGACCTGGTGGCGGTGACCGAGCGCGCCAGCGATCGCGTGCTCAGCGTCTACAACGCAAACACCTCGAGCACGTTCATCCAGCTGGCCGGCATCACGACCCGCGGCTTCAAGCCCGATGCCGCCACGAACACGCGTACCAACACCGTCGACAGCTTCTGCACGATTGGCAGCGTGTTCGATTACGGCGACTACTACGCCAACGGCAACTCCGCGGCAGACGGCAACTTCACGACGGGTTGGTCGACCCTCGGCAACACGATGCCCGCCAACGCCGGCTGGTTCACCTCGCCGCCGACCGACGCGGTGACCCTCTCGGAGAGCCTCTCGAACTTCACTGGCACCCGGGTGAACGGAGGCGCGGCTGCCAGCGGCTCGTTCGGCGTGTGGCTCGGCCACTGGGTGTTCGCGCCCGGCACGACCTCGGCCATCATCAGCCTCGGTGTCTTCGTCAAGGACGGCATCACCGGAACCACGGTCGATACCTACACGACGAACTTCCAGCAGATGGTCCCCGCGCCCGGCGCGCTGGCGATCCTCGGACTGGCTGGAATGGCGTCGCGCCGCCGCCGCGCCTGACCGACGCAACGCAACCCCGGAACCTCGTCCTTCGAGGATTCCTTCTCACCGCCGCTCCTGCGTCATGCAGGAGCGGCGGTTGCCTTCGCGGTCACGCGTCGGTGCGCGCCGGCGTCCGCCTCGCGTCATGCCGGGCAACCAACGCGTCCCACTCGGGGCCAAAGGCCCACTCGTAGTTTCTCCAGCGGCCGATCGATGAGCGATTCACTGGGCGCCGCACCTGGGCGTGGCTGAGGGTGAGCACCGTGCGGGGATTGTGCTCCGGACTCAACATGGCCGGCTCCTCCTCGATCTCCAGCAGGCGCGCCACGCGTCTTGCGTGGCCCTCGACATCCTCGACCAGGTCCTCGTAGACGATCGCCTCGTGGGGAATCCCGAGCGCGCCGAGTGCCGTGAGCGACAGGTCGCGTTCGGCGGCCATCACCTGCGCGATCTCAGCGAGCGAGCGGGTCCAGGAACTGTGGCGATGGTGGAAGTTCGAGAGGAACAGGCTGACCGCGGTGTCGCGAGGATCCCTCGCGACATGGATGCATCGTGCACCGGGAAGGATGGCCGCGACGGCGGGCAGCAGCCGCCATGTCTGGAGCGACTTGTCGATCCGCCACTTCGCGTCCTCGGCCCCGACCGTTCGGGACCCCTCGATGTAGAGGTCCTGGATGCCCCGGGCGGTCGGTGCATCGAGTGAACCAAGGCCACGGCACCAGGCCCCATGGACCTTGAGCGTCTCGCCCGCCACCCAGATCCCCTCGTACT
>JBILWQ010000205.1:0-4136 GCA_044369805.1 Phycisphaerales bacterium | reverse complement strand
TTGAACATGATCTCGCCCTGGTGCACGCGGCCCGAAATGCCACCGCCGCGCAACCGGACGGCCTGCTGGCCGGGCCCCACCACCACCACGCAACTCAGCGCCACCAGCGCCACGGCCCCGAGCGCCAGCAGACCGCCCGCACTCCGAAGCAGCAGCTTGTAGCCCCAGCTCGAGGCGATGTCGAAGCCGAACTGGTAGTTCACCGCCTCGTTGATGCCGCGGACCAGGTTGTCCGGAGCCGCCAGCAGCCCGAGCACGCGGCTGTCGAAGGCCGGCCGTGGCATCTCGCCGGCACGGCGGGGGCGATAGAGGTTCAGAACCGCATTCAGCAGGATCTCGGCGGCCATGGCCATCTGGCCCACCGCCAGTCCCGTGGCCACCCACTGCAGCGCCGCGGGCCGCTGGAAGACGTGGAAGACGATGCCGATGGCGGTCGCCAATGCGACAACCGCCACGCCGACCATGAAGCCCGCTCCACCACGCAGGTGCTGCCAAGCCGGCTGCCGCGACATGCCGGCCACGAACCGGGCGAAGATGAAGGCGACCAGCGCGATGGAGAGGCAGACCGCCACCTGCCAGCCCATCGAGCCACCGACCTGAAAGCCCACCTCGGCGCCAGGTTCGTCCATGGCGCGCAGACTGGCCAGGTTCATCCAGCCCACCAGCCCGAGCACGGCGGAGACGAGGAGACTGACCCCCGGGACCAGCCACTGGTGCATCAGCCGGAGCCGGCGCGCCGCGGCGTCCTGGTCGGAGGCCGCCCGCTCAAAGATGGTCGCGTCACCCCGGCTGGCGGCCAGTTCCTCCCGCTCCATCGCCTCCAGCCGCTCGAGGCGGTGCTGATGGAAGACAAGGGCCAGGCAGACCCACACCGGAACGCCTGCGAAGCCGAACCAACTGGCGACCATGAACGAGGAGTCGCCGGCCGCGCGGCCATAGAGCAACAGCGTGAGGCCCGCGGCCAGCTGGAGCAGCAGACCGAGCACGGCCACACGGGAGGCCTTCTGATAGGCGACATGATCCACGCGCATGCGGTCTTCCAGGGTTCCTCGAACGGGGAAGTCGGATGGTAGCCGCCGCGGGCGCGGTCGGCAGGCGGCCGGCTACGGAATGACCCCGCCCTGGTTCGAGGGCGGGGACTACTCTCTGGAGCCGGAACCCCACGACCATGGCCTGGATCGAGCAACTCTTCGCCATCTGCAGAAACACCTTCCTGGAGTGCATCCGCCAGCCGGTGGCCCTGGTGGCCATCGTGGTGGGGTTGCTCTTCATCGTGCTCTCGAACCCCTTCGCCGCGTTCACCATGCAGGACGACCAGCAGATGTACGTGGACATCGGCATGTCCACCATCTTCACCTGCGGAGCCATCCTGGCGGCGTTCCTGGCCACCGGGGTGGTCAATCGCGAGATCGAGAACCGCACGGTGCTCACCGTGGTGAGCAAGCCCGTGCCCAGGCCCGTCTTCGTGCTCGGCAAGTACCTCGGCGTGGCCCTGGCCATCGCGTCGGTCACCCTCTGGCTCGCCATGGTCTTCATGCTCGTGGAGCTCCACGGCACCATGCCCACGGTCCGCACCCCCTGGCACCAGCCGGTCCTCACCTTCGGGGTCTCGGCGCTCGCCATCACGTTCGCGGCCGCCACGTGGGGGAATTTCCTCTACGGGTGGAGCTTTCCAGCCAGCGTGGTGGGGCTTGGCGCCATCCTGCTGGCCGTGGCCTACCTGGTCAGCCTGCCCTTCAAGCCCGACTGGGCCGCGGAGCAGCTCTCGCGCAGCTTCCGTCCGGAACTCTGGAAGGCCATCGGGATGCTGCTGCTCGCGGAGCTGGTCCTCGCCTCCATCGCGGTGGCGGCCAGCACGCGCCTGGGGCAGGTGCTCACGCTGCTGACGGTGCTGGGGCTCTTCATCCTGGGCCTGCTGAGCGACTGGCTCTTCGCTCGCCGGCTGGAGCAGATCACGGACCTCATGGCGAAGCTGCCTCAGGAGCAGTCTCGATGGTTCGACGCCCTGCACCTGGAATGGGGCGCCTTCAAGGCGCTGCAGGCCGTCGTGCCCAACTTCCAGCTGTTCTGGCTCGCGGACGCCGTCACGCAGAAGCGGCCGATCGGCGCGGATTACCTGTTAATGGCGCTGCCCTACGGCCTCTCGCTCATCGCCGTGTCGCTGGCGGCGGGCACGCTGCTCTTCCAGCGCCGCGAGGTGGGCTGAGCCTCAGGCGGTCGGGGGCTGCCAGGGCGAGATCGGGACCGACCACTCCGCCATGGCTTCGCGGCCCCGACGACCGAAGACGAAGAACGCTGGAACCAGCGGCGGAATCAGGGCCGCCAATCCACCGCACGCCACCGACGTGCCCCACATGAAGGTCGCCATCTCGCGCGGGATCTCCGGCGCGGCCTGACCGGATCGCTTGCTCGACTCCTCGGCCTGCCGCTCGAGCGCCTCCTGGGTCGCCGCCTCGAAGGCGTCGCGGTTGCGGTACAGAAGTCCCACGCCGATCAGGCCGACGATCAGGCTCAGCGGAATCCAGGCCTGAATCAACTGCACGCCCATGGGCCTTCGGCGGAGCAACTGGATGCCACCCACCACCAGCAGGCCAGCGATCAGCAGACCCAGCACCCCCACGGCACGCTCCAGCGGCCCGGCCATGCCCGCGGTGGGGCCAAGCCCGGACAGTTCCGCGATCAGGGACCACACACCCGACAAGCAGCCCACGCCACCCCACAGGATGGCCAGGATGCCGATCACGGTGGGCCACTGGCGGGCCGGCCGCTCCAGATAGGCGCTCTCGGAGGTGGCCTGCATGCTCAATTGCTCCTCTTGCGCGACGCCGCGAGCTGCTTCTGCAGCTCCTTGATGCATCGATCGATGGCCTCGACGGCCACCTTGGGATCCTGCGCCACCTGGAACTTCTCCACCAGGTCCGGGGCCAGCTGCTCCACCTCGGGCGGGATCAGGAAGCCGCCGCCCTCCATGCCCATGGCCACGGGCGGCGCCTGCCGCCAGATGTCCTGCATCTGCTTGTAGAGCTTGATGCGCTTGCTGATGGCGGCGGAGTCGTTGCCGCCTGCAAGCTGAAGGTCCTGCTGGATGCTGATCGCCTGCTCCTTGCACCGGCCGAGCGTCTTCTGCCAGGCGTCGCTGATCTTCTTGCCCGAGGGGTTCACCTCGTAACTGCCCGGGGTCAGCTGCATCGCCTCGAAGAGCTCCTGTTCGGTGTCAGCCACGCCGTTGATGTAGCCGCAGTCCATGGCCGAAGTGGCCGTGAAGGTGAGGTTGTCCTTCTCGTCGGAGAGCATGACTTCGCCCGAGCCATCGCGGTAGAAGGTGACCTTTCCGGTCTTGGGGTCCTTGGTGTAGCTGACGACGATGGGCGAATACACCATGGCCCGCCCCACGTCGCCGTTGCGATCGGCGCCCTCGGCGACCTCGGCCACGCGCTCGATCCAGGCCTCGAGATCCCGACCGGTGGCGCTCACCTGACCGCTCTCGGTGGATTGGAACTTCGTGATCGAGCCCATCGTGCCGAACTTCATGAAGTAGATCTCGCGGCAGTGCATGGCGGTGAACGCCGCGCCGGAAATGGCCTCCTCGATCCAGGCCACCACGCGATGCTTGTCGCGGATGCGGCCGAGCGTGCGGCTGATCCTGTCACCCTCGGTGACGGAACCGCCGCCCGAGTTGATCTTGAGCACGATGATCTGGTTGGGGCCGAACTTGTCCGCCTCCTTCTCGGCGGCCACCATCTCGTCGTGCCGAAGGCCCGCACCCACCATGCCGGCCATGTCCACGATGAAGACCTGCTGCAGCCTGGGCTTGGTCTCTTCGGCGCCCTTGCCCGCGGCTGGCTTGGCCGCAGGCACCTTGGCGCCGGTGGCGGGCTTGGCCGGATCCGTGCGCGCGGGAGCCTGGGCCTGGGCCTGCGAACCCAGAAGCAGCAGCCCCGCGAAAGCCAGGTGTGCGAGACGGCTCATCGGCCCATCCCTCCGCCACCACCGCGTGAACCACCCTTGGCGGGCTTGGCCTTCTCCTTGAGCTGCTTCAGCAGACCCTCCACCTGCGGCTTGGAGAGCCCCTTCATGCGCCACCGGAGCTCGACCGCGGGGAACCGCTCCATGGCACCCTGCACCGCCTCGAGCGC